>JALWRJ010000345.1 GCA_026994125.1 Cyclobacteriaceae bacterium
TTGTAATTTTTAGGTTAGCTTTGGTTAACCTAACACTATTATGACAGATACCCACACCATCAAAAAAGCTTTTGCTTTTTTAGGGGATACCACCCTGACTGAAATGTTAAAGGTTGGAACCATACAGGAAATACCAGCCGGCACCCAAATTTTAAAAGAAGGCCAATATGTAAAAGTGGTACCTTTGGTAATTGAGGGCATTGTAAAAGTATATACCCGGCAAGACGACAAGGAATTGCTACTTTACTACATACAACCCAATGAAAGTTGTATTATGTCGTTTTCGGCCAGCCTGAGCAACGAACCCAGCAAAGTATATGCCATTACCGAAACCAACACCAAAGCACTGCTGCTACCAGCCACCCAAATAAGCAGTTGGGTAGCGCAGTATCCCCACCTGAACACGTTATTTTTTGGAATGTTTAAACTGCGTTATGCCGATTTGCTCGAAACTATACACTCGCTTATATTTAATAAGTTAGACCAACGTATTTTAAGTTATCTAAAAGAAAAATCATCATTAACAGGTAGTAAGGTGGTTTATATTACGCATAAACAAATAGCCAGTGAGTTAGGCACAGCACGTGAGGTAGTTAGCCGAATAGTTAAAAAGTTAGAACGCGAAAAAGAGGTGCTACAGGTGCAAGACGGCATTAAATTAATAGGAAAATGAATGAGCAACTAAAAAAATTTATTAAGGTGTGTTTAATGTGTATAGCCATAATTGCTGCCATTGCTTTGGCTATAGAATACTTTGCCGGAGTGTAGCCTCCTTATGCACTGGTTCTGCTATATCTCTTGCATAAAAAAAGCCTCCCACTAAATGGGAGGCCACTAAATATTTCTCAAAAATAGAGATTCTGTACTACTAAATTACGCTTCAATAATAGATTCTACCAATGCCACCACTTTATTGTGTAGCACTTCTACAACACCACCTTTTACCACTACACTATCCTGGCCGTCTTTTTCGGTCATGTAAGTAATAGGGCCTTTACCTAACGTACTAATTAAAGGTGCATGGCTGTTTAAAATTTGGAAAAAGCCATCTGTTCCGGGAAAGGTAGCCGATTCTACCTCGCCTTCAAACACTTTTTTATCCGGTGATATTACTTCTAAGTACATAATATTAAGCTTCTGCTTCGGCCATTAGCTTTTCGCCTTTGGCTACCGCTTCTTCAATGGTACCCACCAGGTTAAAAGCCGCTTCAGGCAAGTGGTCGTATTTGCCATCTAAGATTTCGTTAAATCCTTTAATGGTTTCTTTAATATCAACCAGTACGCCTTTAAGCCCGGTAAACTGCTCAGCAACGTGGAAAGGCTGCGAAAGAAAACGCTGCACCCTACGCGCACGGTGTACTACTAACTTATCTTCGTCCGATAGTTCGTCCATACCCAAAATAGCAATAATATCTTGCAGTTCGTTATAGCGTTGAATAATTTCTTTTACACGTTGTGCACAAGTATAATGCTCATCGCCCAGTACTTCGGCACTTAAAATACGCGAAGTAGAATCGAGCGGATCTACTGCAGGGTAAATACCCAACTCGGCAATTTTACGCGAAAGTACGGTAGTGGCATCTAAGTGGGCAAAGGTAGTAGCAGGGGCCGGGTCGGTTAAATCATCGGCAGGCACATACACGGCCTGTACCGAAGTAATGGAACCTCGCTTGGTAGAGGTAATTCGCTCCTGCATGGCTCCCATTTCGGTAGCCAGGGTAGGTTGGTAACCCACAGCCGAAGGCATACGACCTAACAATGCCGATACCTCGGAACCTGCTTGTGTAAAGCGGAAAATATTATCGATAAAGAACAGGATGTCTCTGCCTTCCCCTTCGCCATCGCCATCGCGGAAGTATTCGGCTACGGTAAGCCCCGATAGGGCTACACGTGCACGGGCACCGGGAGGTTCGTTCATTTGGCCAAACACCAAGGTAGCTTGCGATTCGGCCAACTCTTTTTCATCTACTTTTGATAAGTCCCATTCGCCTTTTTCCATGGCTTCCACAAACTCATCACCGTATTTAATTACACCCGATTCAATCATCTCACGAAGCAAATCGTTACCCTCACGAGTACGCTCGCCCACACCGGCAAATACCGATAGCCCCGAGTAGGCCTTGGCGATATTATTGATAAGCTCCATAATAAGTACGGTTTTACCCACACCGGCTCCACCAAACAAACCAATTTTACCACCCTTTACGTAGGGCTCCAGCAAATCGATTACTTTAATACCGGTGTAAAGTACTTCGGTAGAGGTAGATAACTCATCAAATTTAGGAGCTTCGCGGTGTATGGGTAACCCTCCTTTAGATTCGGGCTGGCCAATACCATCAATTGCCTGGCCGGTTACGTTAAATAACCTTCCTTTAATTTTTTCGCCTGTAGGCATTTTAATGGGTGATTCGGTATTAACTACCTCCATGCCACGCACTAACCCTTCGGTTCCGTCCATTGCAATGGTTCTAACCCTGTCTTCGCCTAAATGTTGTTGAACTTCCAATACTACTACGGTTCCATTTGTTTTGGTTACCGTAAGTGCATCCAGGATGTTCGGTAGATTTTTTTCGTCCTCAAAGCTAACATCAACCACCGGGCCGATTACCTGAGCAACTTTACCATTTTTTGCCATTGTATAAATATTTGATCAACGTTTGACCTGTCAATTTCGAGTTGCAAAGCTAGTAGGTTAATTTTCTTTTTGCAAAGCAAGTTTCTGAATTTTATCAGATAAAAAATTATATAGCTGTATTATACACCGCATGGTTACGGTTAAGCACAATTCTAAATGTGGTACCTTGGTTTACCTGACTTGATTTTACAAAAATTTTACCTTTATGGTAGTTTTCGATTATGCGCTTGGCCAGTGCTAACCCTAACCCCCAACCTCGTTTTTTAGTAGTAAAACCGGGGTTAAACACCTGTTTTATTTTTGAAGGCTCAATTCCTTTACCGGTATCAGAGATATCAACCAACACGCGCCAATCGCTACCTTCCATAATATGAATAGTAATATTGCCTTCGCCCCCCATGGCATCTACGGCATTTTTGCAAATGTTTTCGATTACCCATTCAAATAGGGCAACATTTATTTGGGCATAAATATGGTCTTTCATGGCCTCCACTTTCATTTCTACTTTTGTGGAAATACGTGGGCGCAAATAGGCCAGCACTCGGTTTACCTCCCCTACAATGTCTTCTTCGGCCAGTTTAGGTACCGAACCAATATTAGAAAACCGTTCGGTTATTAAACCCAGTTTATGAATATCCTTATCAAGTTCGTCTAATACGGCCTGATTTTTAAATTCTGAATCGGCACGCAAATGTTCAATCCAGGCCATAAGCGATGAAATGGGCGTACCCAATTGATGCGCTGTTTCTTTAGCCATGCCCACCCAAACCCGGTTTTGTTCGGCCGTGCGCGAGTAGTTAAAGGCCATATAAGCGATAAAAGCAAAAATGGCTATTACTGATAGTTGCACAATTGGATAAATGGAAAGCTGGGTAAGCAGTTGGCTGTTTTTATAATACAAATACTGCACAAAATGAGGCTTACCGGTGGTGGGGTCTATGGGTGCAATACGAATGGGCGGATACTCTTTTTTCATGGTAGCCACCATAGCACGTAGTTTATTGTTAATTTTGGCTTTGCTCCAACTCGAATCTATTTTTACATTTTTGGCTCCGTAAATCCCTCCCAGGGTATCCATTATTATCATAGGGATGGAATTGTTTTGATAAATAATTTCTTCGCTTATAAAATTTATGTTTTGGTTAATGGTTACGTTTTCGCTAAGGGTAAACTCGAGTGCTTTGGCATAAATACGGATAAAGCTTTTTTCGCGATCCTTTAGTTTTTTTACTAAATAGTTGGTGTAAATTATAGAGCCGGAACCAATAATTATTGAAACAGCCAGCACCAGCCACTTTAAGTTGGAGCGGTTTTCGTACAAATTAAAGCCGTCTTTTTTTGCCATATTTTAAATTGCCGATGCTCCAAGTTAGAGAATAAATAAATTTATGCCATATTTTGGTAAGTAATTCTAAAACCTATTGTATAGTTTTTTTTAATCTTGATAAAGCAATACCTGAATAGCCCTGGCACGGAATACACATGCACTTACGAAACCCGGTTCCATGCAGTATTTTTCCATATCGCAATGAAGCCCATGTACACAATCCATCTCTTGTATGTTTATTTGCTCAAACTTACTTGTATGTACTTTGCACTTTTCATACAACTGTACCAGGTTATCTTTAGTAGAATAGGCAATTTTATGTTTTTCGAGATAGGCTTGTAACAGTTTAAAGATGGACAATTTAGCTGTTTGGCAAGCTGCAAATGCTACCATTTCATGTTTGGGCTTATTTAACTCATCTTGCGCTTGCGCTAATAGAAAGTTAGATTGGTTAATAAGTTTTTCGAGTGCTAAATTGTCCATAGTAAATTAAG
>JALWRJ010000346.1 GCA_026994125.1 Cyclobacteriaceae bacterium
TGCTTATTTGGGTGCTTTACTATGCCATGGCCTATGTAGTGGTATTTGCACTGCCCAGCACTTCAAATTTGGGCTTTTTGGCAGGCTTGTCTATTTTAATTATGGGCGGGTTGGGTATGTCGGCTCCGGTACAAGGCGGGTTTGGAACGTACCATATTTTGGTGGGTTCTGTACTTAGTTTATATGGAGTAGCACAAAAAGACGGGTACTTTTTTGCCACCCTTATACATGCCTCCCAAACCCTTAGTATTTTATTTTTTGGAGGGCTAAGCTTTATTATCAGCCTTCAATTACAAAAAAGAAAAGAGAATGTTTAACTTAAAAAATTGAGAAAATGTTATTT
Source organism: Cyclobacteriaceae bacterium (assembly GCA_026994125.1). Lineage (GTDB taxonomy): Bacteria > Bacteroidota > Bacteroidia > Cytophagales > Cyclobacteriaceae > JAKISE01. The sequence goes on from JALWRJ010000346.1 coordinate 344, forward strand.
GTAATATTTATTGTTTTTGCACTACTAAGTTTTGCGGTAAGCAATACCTTGAAACGCAAGTTTAAAAAGTATGCACAAATACCTTTGCAGTCGAGCCTTTCGGGGCGCGAAATTGCCGAAAAAATGTTACGCGACAATGGTATTTATGATGTGCAGGTAATAAGTGTAGGGGGACAGCTAACCGACCACTATAACCCGGCAAAAAAAACGGTAAACCTAAGCGAAGGCGTGTACCACGGGCGTTCGGCTGCGGCTGCGGCCATTGCTGCGCATGAGTGTGGCCATGCGGTGCAGCATGCCAAGGCTTACAGTATGCTTACCTTGCGTACCATGTTAGTGCCGGTTCAAAATGCCAGTGCCAAAATCATGAATATTATCTTTTTTGCCATGTTGTTTGGTGGGTTCTTTTTAACCCGGGCTTTTCCTATAGAATTAGTACTTTTAGTAGTTATTGCCGCAAACATGGTGTTTACTTTATTTGCTTTTATAACTTTGCCGGTAGAGTTTGATGCCAGTAAGCGTGCTTTGCAATGGATAGAGGCCAAGGGTGTGGTTAATTCGCAAGAATACGCCATGAGTAAAGATGCCTTAAAATGGGCCGCCTTGACCTACGTAGTAGCCGCTTTAGGAGCACTTACTACCCTGCTTTATTATATTATGATATTTTTAGGTGGAAGAGATTAATTTTAATAAGCCCGCTTTTAGCGGGCTTAAGTAAACAATTAAACACGGCATTATGAATTTTGAATTTACCGAAGAACAACTGGCTGTGAGAGATGCAGCTCGGGATTTTGCACAAAACGAATTATTACCCGGAGTAATTGAACGCGATGAAAAAGCGCAGTTTCCGGCCGAACAAATTAAAAAACTTGGTGAGTTGGGCTTTTTGGGTATGATGGTTGACCCCAAATATGGTGGAGGAGGTATGGATACCATTTCGTATGTGTTGGCCATGGAAGAAATTTCTAAGGTAGATGCCTCGTGCTCAGTAGTTATGTCGGTAAATAATTCGTTGGTGTGTTGGGGGCTCGAAAAATTTGGAACTGAAGCACAAAAACAAAAGTACTTAACCCAACTGGCTACCGGCCAAAAGCTGGGTGCATTTTGCTTGAGCGAGCCGGAAGCCGGTTCGGATGCTACCTCGCAACGTACCACCGCTGAAGACAAAGGAGACTATTACCTGCTTAATGGAACCAAGAACTGGATTACCAATGGAGGCTCATCGGATATTTGCATTGTAATTGCTCAAACCAATCCTGAAAAAGGACATCGTGGCATAAATGCACTTATTGTAGAAAAAGGAATGGAGGGCTTTGTTGTGGGTAAAAAAGAGCAAAAAATGGGTATCCGGGCTTCGGATACGCATTCGCTTATGTTTACCGATGTAAAAGTACCGAAAGAAAACCGAATTGGCGAAGATGGCTTTGGATTTAAATTTGCCATGAAAGTGCTTAACGGAGGCCGCATAGGTATTGCTTCCCAAGCTTTGGGTATTGCTTCGGGGGCACTCGAACTTTCCTTAAAATATTCCAAGGAGCGCAAAGCCTTTGGAGTTGAAATATCCAAGCATCAGGCCATCCAATTTAAGCTTTCGGAAATGGCCACCAATATTGAGGCCGCCCGCTTGCTTTGCTTGCAAGCGGCTTATTTAAAAGACCAGCATAAGGATTTTACCAAACAAAGTGCTATGGCCAAATTATTTGCTTCTAAAATAGCCATGGAAGCTACGGTAGAGGCCGTTCAAATTCATGGAGGCTATGGTTATGTGCGCGAGTTCCATGTAGAGCGCTTAATGCGCGATGCTAAAATTACACAAATTTACGAGGGCACTTCCGAGATACAAAATATTGTAATTGCAAGAGAACTCTTAAAGTAAACTTTTGAGGTTTCTTACAATAGTGCAAAAATTCGTTCTTAATTTTTGATATTTTAAAAATAAGCGCTTAGATTTGTCTAAGAATTTTTTGTACAATTGATTACTAGCGTTAAAACATAGAGTTTTATGGAAGATTATAACAAAATAATAGAGTCGCTGGGCGTTCGTTACATAAAGGCCAAAAGCATTAATGTAAAAGAACCGGTTACTATTTCTAATTTCTACGATGTAGAAAACACCGTAATTTTTGTAAAATCAGGCAAAATGAGCTTTGAAGATTCTACCGGAAAAGTAGAAATTGAAGAAGGCGATGTAGTATTTATACCTGGAGGTAAGCGCACCCGCCTTACTTATGGTAGCAATGCTAAAACCACGCTTACTTCTGAAGAGTTTGTTGCTAAAAAAGAGTTGTTTTTGCAATCGCACACCCAAGGGTTGGCCAACGACCCTACCGTAAGCGATTCTATGATTGTAGTTACCTTGGAAGCCAAGGTGTTTAATTCTGTAAACTTTTTTGCTTCGTTAGATATCGACCCTTTTGTAATAAAAAGTGATGATGTTAATTATACCATTAAGCAGCTTTATTTAGAGGCTGTTTCTACCGAGGCCGGTAGCAATCGTATTGTAAAGCTAAAAACCGAGCAATTAGTAGTTGAAATAATTAGATACATTATTAAAAACCGACTGTTTGTGGAACAATTGGCTACCAACAGTACCTATTTCAAAGACCCTCGACTTATAGATATTTTTAATTACATTAAAGAAAACCTTAACGGAGATTTATCGAACAAAGTGTTGGCGCAAGTGGCTAATGTAAGCGAAGATTATGTGGGGCAATATTTTAAAATGCTTACCGGTATAAACCCGCAAGACTATATAGAATACCAGCGCATGGAAGAGGCCGTTAACCTGTTAAGAACCACTAAAAACAGCATTCGATCTATTGGAAAAGAGGTGGGTTATAAAGATACCGCTTATTTCTGCCGTAGGTTTAAAATGATGTTTGGCATACCGGCAGGTAAAATGCGCAGAAGAGAATCGCTAATGAACGTTTAGTTGAGCATTGGCCTGGTACACTGCTTCGGCAATTTCGAATAGAATATCGGGGTTGGTTTCAGCAGCATTACCAATAACAATACAATGGGCCCCGGCATCGAGGGCCTTTTTTGCGTCCTCATAGGTACGAATACCTCCCCCAATAATCAAAGGTACATCAAGGGCTTCGGCTACTCCGGCAATCATAGCAGGTGGTACGGGTTTTGAAGTACCGCTACCGGCATCCATATATATAAGTTTATGCCCCAGCATTTGGCCTGCCAAAGCGGTGGCAATGGCCAAATCGTTTTTATGTGCCGGCAATGGGTTGGTATTGCTTACATAGGTAGTGCTCGAAGGCTCCCCAATTAGCATGTAGCCGGTGGCAATGGCCTCCATGTTTAATTGTTTTATTAGCGGAGCACCGGTTATATGTTGCCCTATTAAGTATTCGGGGTTGCGGCCGCTAATCAGGCTTAAAAATAAGATGGCATCTGCTTTGCATACCTGGTTTACATTGCCCGGAAACAACACCACCGGCTTATGGCTGTGTTGTTTTAAGGTGCGTACCAAGCCGGCTGTACTGTTATCGGGCACCAGGCTGCCCCCCACAAAAAAAGCACTTACTTCCGTTATAGGGTTAGTAGTTTTAGCGAGTGTTTCCAGGGCCGGGTTTGGTTTATCGGGGTCCAGCAATACCGCCATCGATTTATTTTTGGCCTGAAAGATGTTTTGGTACACGCACATGGCTGTTTTTTTTACGTTGAAGGTAACTTATTAGCTTATTTTGCCCGGCAGCAAATAACGCACCCGACCCCTGTTGCAGTAGCATGGAGAAAAAAGGAAAAAGCAATTTTTGGGAAGCATTTTTAGAAGAGGATGTATTGCCAGGCCTGTTGATTGTTTTAAATCGAGCTTCCAAAAACCTGTCAAACACAGTGTAAAGCAGCACTACTGCGGCACCCAGTGCCAGCATCCCTTTGCCTAAGTCCACCGAATTATCCACCGATTCGGCCAGATGGTTTTGCAGCTCTTTCTTTTTAGCCGCCAGCCGGGTTAGCAGTTCTTGCCTGCGCTTAGCTTTGTCCTGTTCAAATTTATTCATTGGCCACCTCCTCTGTTTCTTCTTCCGCTATTTCTTCCTCTGTTTGGAGGTTGTTTAGCGAAGACTCTATCAGGGTTTCTAGCTTACTATCTAC
>JALWRJ010000347.1 GCA_026994125.1 Cyclobacteriaceae bacterium
AGATAGAAAATTTCAGTAATTTTATCATCGGTAAGAGTCATAGTTTTATTAGTTATGTTGTTGATTTTCAAAGCTTTAATATAACTAAAAAACTTGACTTTTACCTCTTTTCATGTATAAAAAATCAATGACTTTAAGCCCAATTATTAATCGAACTCAGGTTAATAACAACGCCCGGGGATTTAGCTATTGCCCGGGCGTTATTACAGTAGCAGCGGTTAAGCTAGTATCTACTACTAATACTCGTCTTCGTTAAAAAAGAAATCTTCTTTGGTAGGATAGTCCGGCCAAATCTCCTCAATGTTCTCATAAGGTTGTCCATCATCTTCCAATTCTTGCAAGTTTTCAACCACTTCCAAGGGGGCACCTGAGCGAATAGAGTAATCAATCAACTCATCTTTAGAGGCCGGCCAAGGGGCATCCTCCAGGTACGAAGCTAATTCTAATGTCCAATACATAGTTGATCCTTATATTTTTGACTGCAAAAGTATATTTTTATTTGACAAAACAAACAATATAGCTATATTAATAAATTACCTAACATTACTACATTTTTATAACGTGGCTACAGGTAAATTAGTTCTTAAAATTAATAGGAACAAGCGTACATAAGTAACCTTTTGCCTACATTTGAAACTTAAACAACAACTGTAATGAGTGACGAAAAGATAATATTTTCGATGGCCGGGGTAAGCAAAATTTACCCGCCTCAAAAAAAAGTACTTTCAAATATTTACCTCTCTTTTTACTATGGCGCTAAAATTGGAGTGCTGGGCTTAAATGGAGCGGGTAAATCATCACTACTAAGAATAATTGCCGGTGCTGATACTTCTTATCAGGGCGAAGTGGTGTTTTCGCCCGGGTACAGTGTGGGAATGCTCGAACAAGAACCTCAGTTAGACCCCACTAAAACCGTAAAAGAAATTATTGAAGAAGGAGCTGTAGAAACTACTGCCCTGCTAAAAGAATTTGAAGAAATAAACGAAAGTTTTGCCAAGCCGGAAATATTGGAAAACCCGGAGGCTATGGATAAGCTCATTCAGCGGCAAGGCGAAGTACAGGAAAAGCTGGACCAACTAGATGCCTGGAGCTTAGATTCAAAATTAGAACGCGCTATGGATGCCTTGCGTACCCCACCGGCCGATACTAAAATAAAGGTGCTTTCAGGAGGCGAAAAACGAAGAGTAGCACTTTGCAGGCTTTTATTGCAAGAGCCGGATGTGCTATTGCTAGACGAGCCCACCAATCACCTGGATGCCGAAAGTGTACATTGGCTGGAACAGCACTTGCAACAATACAAAGGCACGGTAATAGCCGTAACCCACGACCGCTACTTTTTAGATAACGTGGCCGGCTGGATTTTAGAACTCGACCGAGGCGAAGGTATTCCCTGGAAAGGAAACTACTCCTCTTGGTTAGACCAAAAACAAAACCGCCTGGCACAAGAAGAAAAATCCGAAACCAAAAGGCAAAAAACCCTTGCGCGGGAGTTGGAGTGGGTACGCATGGGGGCTAAGGGCAGGCATGCCAAAGCAAAAGCCCGCCTCCACTCGTACGAAAAACTGGTAAGCCAGGAAACCAAAGAGCAAGAAGCAAAATTGGAATTGTTTATCCCTCCCGGGCCCCGGCTGGGCGATAAGGTAATAATTGCCCAAAACGTAGCTAAAGCTTTTGGCGATAAATTGCTTTACGAAAACCTAAACTTTTCGCTCCCGCAAGGGGGTATTGTAGGGGTAATTGGCCCCAATGGTGCCGGAAAAACCACTTTATTTAAGCTTATTACGGGTAAAGAAACCCCCGATACCGGAAGCTTTGAAGTAGGCAGTACCGTAGATATTGCCTATGTTGACCAGGAACACGACCACCTAAACCCCAACCATTCGGTGTGGGAGGCCATTACCGAGGGCAACGAGCTTATTGCCTTGGGAGGCAAAGAAATGAATTCGCGTGCCTATGTAAGTAAATTTAATTTTAATGGTAGCGACCAGCAAAAAAAAGTAGCGCAACTATCCGGTGGCGAGCGCAACCGGGTGCACCTGGCTATGGCCCTTAAACAAGGGGCTAATCTGCTGTTGCTCGATGAACCCACCAACGACCTGGACGTTAACACCTTGCGAGCCCTCGAAGACGGATTGCTCAACTTTGGCGGTTGTGCCGTTATTATTTCTCACGACCGCTGGTTTTTAGACCGTGTATGTACACATATTTTAGCCTTTGAAGGCAATTCGCAAGTGTTTTGGTTCGAAGGTTCGTATTCGGAATACGAAGAAAATAAGCTTAAACGAATGGGCGATGTGGAACCTAAACGCATAAAATACAAAAAATTAAAGGTTTAAACTACAATTTATCCTAGTTTTACGAAGGTAAAAACTGCGTGAAAACTTTTTCTTCATTTATAGATACCCTAATACCAGACAGGTTTAAAGTTACCTTTGAGGTTGAAACAAAGGTGCGAGGAGCTATATATGTGCAACTTGTATTTGGATCGTTGCTTTTAGCCGTGGGTTTGTTTTTTTGGTTTAAATACCATTTATGGCACGAATTATTGCTTAATGGACTGGCCGGTACGGTTACTATTGCTTTTATTTTTGCTCTGAAGCGTTTTGACAGGTTCGAGAACTATATCAATTTATTGCTTAGCATAGGCTACATCGATTTAGCTGCCTTTATTATTAAAACCGGGGGTATTTATGCCGATGCACCCTTTTGGTTTGCTTTATTGCTGGCTATCAATATTTTTTATACTTCTACCCGCCAAAGTATTTTTTGGATTATCATGGTTACCCTGTTCTTGGGCAGCTTATTTGTGTTAGAGGTAAACGGCCTCGATTTAGGCTTTCAGCCAGCCCCGTACGTAAAAAAGGCCACCACGTTGCTTAGTTTTTATGTGGTGCTTATAACCATCGCTTTTTCGTTTTCTAAAATTAGCAAAAAAAAGACCTCCTTTCATTTAGAAACCATTGCTAAGCATAAAAGATTACTAAAACAGCGTGACGACCTGATGAGCATTATTGCCCATGACCTAAAATCGCCTGCCCGTAGAATTGAAGGATTACTAAGTGTTTTTGATACCCAAAATTTAACCAAGGACCAAAAAGATATTTTAAAACGAATAAAACAAACGGCTTTGGAGGGCAAGGAACTAATAGATGACCTGTTGGTGGCCACCAGCTACCAGGCCAATGTTAAAATTGAGCCCGTAGTATTAAACCAATTAGTACGTGAATTGCGTTCGGGCTTTTTACCTCTGGCCAGCAAAAAAGAAATTCGCATCATTACACGTGGCTTGCGCCCAAAAATGACCTTAGAAACCAGTAGCTATCAACTCAGGCGAATTTTAGATAACCTATTGTCTAATGCCATTAAATTTTCGCCACCGGGTTCACGGGTCGAAATCATTTGTACCCAAAATGCGCAAAATACATCCATTGCTATTCAAGACCAAGGCCCCGGCTTTACACCAGCCGATGAAGAAAAAATGTTTCAGATGTTTCAAAAACTGAGCGCACAACCTACAGGTGGCGAAAGCTCTACGGGGTTGGGGCTCTCTATTATTAAAAACCTTACCGAGCTGTTGCATGGCCAAATTAAATATGTTACCCAACCCGGCAAAGGAGCTACCTTTACCCTGGTGCTGCCCAATACCTTTGTAGGCCAAACCCCTTCAGCTACGTAGAGCCCGTAAGGTTAAATACTTATTTTAAAGATTTGTTGAATAGGCTTTCTTAGCAAAAAATACGAGTGTATTTTTGAAGTGCAAATCGATAAATAAGGCTGGTATGAAAGTAATGTTTGTAGATGACGATGCAATTAATAATGAAATTAACAAAATGTTGCTCGCTAAACTGTACCCTACGGTAGAGGTAGTTATTCAAAACTCCGTAGATAATGCCTTAGCCTATTTAAAGGACACAGCCGAAACTAACCCGCAAAAAATATTTTTAGACGTAAACCTACCCATTAAAAACGGCTGGGATTTTTTAAACGAATATAAAACACTCCACTTATCGGGCATCGATTTGTATATGCTTACCTCTGCCTTAGATTTGCTCGATGCCGAAATTCGTACTAAGTATCCCGAGGTTAAAGATTTTGTAGAAAAACCCCTCTACGATTATAAACTGGAGAAAATATTTAAAGAGTAATTTTAGAAACTCCGTAAAATACTGGTAGTAAAACAGTACGTTTATTGGCTGCTCGGGCTTATGTAAAACTCCACTTCGTTAATTAGGGCTTGCTGAAAAAGTCTCCCTCCTTTTTGGCGGGCAAGCTTTATATACATTAACAACCGTCATTCCTGCGTAGCAATAACGTGCTGTTTAGTTCTTTTAGCCTTTATTCTTTTTCTGCATGGGTATGAGGGGTGTTGTTTTAAAAAGCTCTTGTCAGCACTTTAATCAAAGTTTGTCCGTAAGAAGCTTTTTCTTAATCCCTTGTATTTTAATT
>JALWRJ010000348.1 GCA_026994125.1 Cyclobacteriaceae bacterium
GCACATATCCTGTTTGAAAACTTAACAATTTAGCTTTTAAGCCATTAAGTTGTTGGATGCCTGCTATTTTTTTGTTTAAAATTGTTTTACCCATAAAAACACCCCCCAGGTAAGCCAGTGGCACCACAAAGAAAAACGGGTTGCTTGTATCGAATACCAAGACAAAACCAGGCCTAAACTGCGTTAAAATAACTACTACAAATATGAGCACCCCAAACAAGATACCTGTAAACAAGATAGTAAGGGTAGTAATAAAAAGTTTGGGTGTAAGTTTTCGTTGATTTTGATTTTCCATAATTAGCCAAAAATAATAAAAAAAGCCCGATTCCAATAGAGGAACCGGGCTCAACCTAACCAATACGAAATAAAATTTACATCTTTAAAATTTGAATGGTTTAACGGGTTAATAGGCAATGTTTACCCGTCCTTCTAACATTTGTTTAATAATGGGTGTAACCAATATTTCCATGGCCAACACCATTTTAGGGCCAGGTACCACAATGGTATTTCTACGCGAAATAAAAGATCCGTCCAGCATATTTTTAAGATATACTAAATCGATGTTGTATTTAAGCATTATCTCTTTTTTTATTCTTATTACAACCAGACTTTCGTCTTCGGTGGGTATTTCTCGAGCAATAAACGGATTAGAAGTATCTACCATGGGCACCCGTTGAAAATTGATATGCGTTCTTGAAAACTGCGGAGTAATGTAGTCCACATAATCGTGAATGCGTTGCTTAATAGTTTCCACGGTTTGTTCGGTGGTGTAGCCACGCTGAATACGGTCGCGTTGAATTTTCTGAATCCACTCCAGGTTTATAATGGGCGTAACCCCAATAAGTAAATCCACAAAAGGAGCCACTTCGGGCACACCACCGTGCAGACCTTCGTAAAACAATATATCCGATGGTTCTTTAATTTCTTCCCAGGGGGTAAACTGCCCGGGCTGCAACCCATAGGGCGCTGCTTCTTCTTCGGAATGCAAGTAGTACCTGCGCTTGCCTTTGCCTGTTTCGCGGTACGTTTTAAACAACTCACCCAACTCCTCAAACAAATTGGCATCCTTACTAAAGTGGCTTAAGCGTTTACCTTGCTTAGCATACTTGGCTACTTCTTTTTTCATGCTAGCCCGGTCAAACTTATGAAAGCTATCGCCTTCAATCACAATGGCTTTGATGCCTTCGCGCCTAACCACATCGCCAAAGGCTTGCTTTACCGTACTGGTGCCTGCCCCGGAGCTTCCCGTGATGGCTATTACCGGATGAATAATTGATTGATTGACCATTTTTTAGTATATTGTTGATTGAAAAATCTTCCTGTTTGTTTATTTTTTTGAAAACCTATTTAAACCAGGATGCTCAGTTTTAAAGATGGCCTTTTAACGCTTTTCTCCAGCCGGGGTATAATTTATCTGCATCGTTTTCGAATGATAAAAATGCACGTGCAAATTGTTTATGCTCTTTAGCAAATTCGATTGGGTCTGCCCCTTGCTTCCAACATTGTTCAGCTTGGCGTAACGAACGTGCTCCTTCCGCTGCTCCATCAACGTGGCCATACGAACCTCCTCCGGCTGTCATAATTACATTCGAATGCCCCAGGTTTTCGAAGAAGCCAGGCATACGTAGTGCATTCATGCCCCCCGAAATAATGGGAGTAGTGGGTTTTATACCTTGCCAATTTTGAGTAAAGACAGGCCCTTGTGCTTCATCTTGCTCTATCATATACGCAATTTGCTTATCGCTCTTTTCGCCTTCCATTTTACCAAAACTCATGGTACCGGTATGAATACCCGAAGCCCCTTGCAACCTGGACATTTTAGACAATACAAATGCAGAATAGCCACGTAAGGCCGAAGGGGAAGTTACAGCTCCGTGGCCTGCACGATGGTAATGCAAAAATTGGTTAGGAAAATACCTGCGTGCTGTTGTAATTGCAGTTGGGCCTCCCACATAGCCATCAATTAAAAAGGCTACATGGCTGGCGTTTTCGCCAAACTGTTCCAAAACATATTCGCCTCGGGCTATTATTTCAAACGGGTCGTCAGCAGTAATATTGGCCGAAAACAGCTTAGCTTGTCCGGTTTTATCCTGTGCTCTTTTCATGGCGTCTGCAACCAACGGAATAGTATCTTTCATAGGAGCAAATACCTGGTTGCCTTGGGGTTCATCATTTTTTATAAAATCGCCTCCTAACCAAAAATCGTAGGCTGCATCTGCAAAAGGTTTTGGTTGCAACCCTAATTTGGGCTTTATAATAGTACCCACAATAAAGCCACCATCTACTACCGGCCTACCTAAAACTCGCCATAAATCAGCTATTCCTTTAGAGGGGCCATCAAAAAGTTGTAAAAATTTAGGTGGTATATAAAAATCGTGCATTTTGGCATGGGCTATATCTCCCATCCCTTGATTATTTCCAATTGCCAGGGTTAAAAATGATACTATCATGGCTCGGCCATCGCGAATATTTCGATCAAACAATTCCACCGGGTAGGCTATTTTCATGTCTTCATTTACTGGGTCGATATCATAGACCAAAGCATCTACGCTTTTGGTAAAATCATCGGTAGTACTTACTGTTACATTAGTACCTGTTGATGATTCAGCGGCAAAGTGAGCTGCGGCTGCCAGGTAATCCTCCCGGCTTTCAGGGTTCGCATAGTGTAGGGCACTTGGCTTCATTCTGTAATATACCAGAACGTGTTCTCCATTAGCCATTAATTCTTCCTCCTTGAGGCTTAAATTTGCATATCTTGATGATTGATCCATATTCTATTTGTTTATTTTTATTGGTTATTCAACTTCATTATTCGATATTCATAATCCATCATTCATAATCCATCATTCATAATCCATCATTCATAATCCATCATTCATAATTCATCATTCATCATTTCACATCTGTCCTGCTAATTTTGTTTCAATTCTCCGTTAGCGTATCGTTTAGCCATCTCGGCCATCGAAACGGGTTTAATTTTATCTGCCTTACCTGCTGTACCAAAAGCTTCGTAGCGGCTTTCTACCAATTCTTGCATTTTTTGTGTACCTGGAAGGGTAAATTTTCGGGGGTCAAACTGTTGTTTGTCTTCTAAAGCTACTCTTCGCATTTGCCCGGTTATGGCCATACGGCAATCGGTATCTATGTTTACTTTACGTACACCATGTTTAATACCTCTTACAATTTCATCTACCGGCACACCGTAGGTCTGGGGCATTTCGCCTCCATATTCATTAATAATATCTTGCAATTCCTGTGGAACCGAGCTTGACCCGTGCATTACCAGGTGTACATTGGGTAGCTTTTTATTAATGGCTTTTACCACATCAATGGCCAGAATATCGCCATCGGGTTTGCGGGTAAATTTATAGGCTCCGTGCGAGGTACCAATGGCTACAGCCAAGGCGTCCACTTGTGTTTGGGTAACAAAATCGAACGCTTGGTCGGGATTGGTAAGCAACATATCTTTCGAGAGCTTTCCTTCAAAACCATGGCCATCTTCTTTGTCGCCTTCACCGGTTTCTAACGAACCCAGGCAACCCAGCTCGCCTTCTACGGAAGCACCAATGGAGTGTGCCATTTCGGTTACTTGCTTGGTGATTGCCAAGTTGTATTCATACGAAGCAGGAGTTTTAGCATCCTCTTCCAAGGAGCCGTCCATCATTACACTGGTAAAATTATTGGCAATGGCCGTTAGACAGGTGGTGTAATTATTACCATGATCCTGATGTAGCACAATGGGTATTTCGGGGTACATTTCTACCGCTGCATTTACCAAATGCTTTATAAAAACATCACCCGCATAGCTGCGTGCTCCACGGCTGGCTTGTAAAATCACAGGTGAATTGGTTCGCTTTGCTCCTTGCATTATTGCCTGTATTTGCTCCAGGTTGTTTACATTAAAGGCCGGTACGCCATAGCTGTACTCAGCTGCGTGGTCTAGTAGTTGTCGTAGGGTTATAAGTGCCATTTTTTGGGTTATTTGTTATTTGGTGAATTGGTTAATTGGTTATTAGTTATTGGTTATTGGTTGTTCAACTTCATTATTTGGTATTCATCATCCAAAATCCAACATCAACAATCTCTCATCCATCATCCAACATCTCACATCTCACGTTATTCGCTTTATACATAGGTTTCTGATTTCTTACAAGATGCTACCGCCTCCACAATTTTTTCAGTAGTGATTCCAAATTCCTGATACAATTTTTTGTAAGGAGCCGAAGCGCCAAATTGGTCTAATCCTATTACTTTTCCACTTAATCCAACATATTTGTACCAGCCCATGGTTGCCCCGGCTTCAATGGCTACTCTATGCGTACAACCGGCAGGCAACACTTCTTCTTGGTATGCCTTGCTTTGCGCATCAAAAAGTTCGGTGCATGGCATAGAAATCACACGTACTTTTTTACCTTGCTCGTTCAATTTAGTT
>JALWRJ010000349.1 GCA_026994125.1 Cyclobacteriaceae bacterium
CTCTATAGTAATATTTCTTATTACCTATTTTGCCGGCTTAATGGGTAATAGCTTTATTGGATGGCTGGGACCCATTGCCACAGGGGTAGCCATGTACCTGGCACATAAGGAATTTAAAGAAAGTGGAGACGGCTTTTTATCGTATGGTAAAGGGTTGGGTATTGGTACCTATGTGGCTGCGGTGTCAGCGGTAATATCCAGTGTTTTCACCTTTATATATATCAAATTTATTAATACCGATTACCTAATGGAATTTCAGGATATGATGCGGGCGCAGTTTGAAGAAAAGGGCATGGCCGATGAGCAAATTGATGCTGCTTTGGATATGATGTCTAAGTTTCAATCCCCTGAAATTATGTTAGGTGGAGGTATCCTGGGAGGTATTGCAATTGGGTTTGTAATAGCCTTAATTATGGCAGCAGTTTCTAAAAAAGTTGATCCCTCACTCGAACTTTAAATGATAGACCTTTCGGTAGTAGTACCCTTGTACAACGAGGAGGAATCCTTGCCAGCCCTTTGCAACTGGATAAGCCGTGTGATGAACTCGCACGGCTTTAGTTATGAACTATTGCTAATTAATGATGGCAGCTCCGATAACAGTTGGCAGGTTATAGGCGAGTTGGCGCAGCAAACTAAGCAAATTAAAGCCGTTAAATTTAACCGTAATTATGGAAAATCGGCTGCTTTGGACACCGGGTTTAAACTAGCCCAAGGCAGGGTAATTATTACCATGGATGCCGACTTGCAAGATAGCCCCGATGAAATTCCTTCCTTGTATAAAATGATCACCGAACAAGGTTTGGATATGGTAAGCGGGTGGAAAAAGAAACGACACGATCCTGTTTCTAAAACGGTGCCTTCTCGGTTTTTTAATGCTACTACACGTCTTATTTCGGGCATTAAACTGCACGATTTTAATTGTGGCCTTAAAGCCTATAGAAAAGAAGTGGTTAAAAATATAAAGGTATATGGCGAAATGCACCGCTACATACCTGTAATAGCCAAGTGGCACGGGTTTACAAAAATTGGTGAAAAAGTAGTAGAACACCGCAAACGAAAATTTGGAACTACCAAATTTGGGCTTGAACGGTTTATGTTTGGTTTTTTAGATTTGCTCTCTATAACTTTTGTTTCTAAGTTTAAAAAAAGCCCCATGCATTTTTTTGGATTGCTAGGCACTTTGTCCTTTCTATTTGGGTTTATTTCAACCGCATGGCTTATTTGGAAAAAACTGGAAGCTGTTTATATTTTAAAAATACCCGTAGTTCGTGAGGTTGTGGACCAACCTCTATTTTTTCTAGCATTAGTGGCCATTATTGTAGGAGTTCAGTTGTTTTTAGCGGGTTTCTTAGGCGAACTGTTGGTAATTAATAAATCTGAAAAAGACGAATATTTAATAATTGATACCATTGGAATTGACAGCTGATGCGCTTGTACTCTATAATAATTCCGGTGTACAACCGGCCATCCGAAATTCGTGAACTGTTAGATACCCTAACCCATCAAAAATATTCCAACTTTGAAGTTATTGTAGTAGAAGATGGTTCTACGGAGGATTGCAAAAAAGAAGTAGAACGGTTTAGTTCGCAATTAAATATTACATATTATAAAAAAGCCAATGCCGGACAGGGGTTTGCCCGCAATTATGGTTTTGAAAGAGCCCGGGGCGATTATTTTATTGTGTTCGATTCGGACTGCCTTATACCGCCCCATTACCTGGAAAAGGTCGAGGAAGCACTGCAAGCACACCAGTGGGATGCCTTTGGCGGATCCGATAAAGCACATCCGGATTTTACCTTGCTTCAAAAAGCCATTAGCTATGCTATGACATCGCCTTTTACCACCGGGGGCATTCGTGGCAACCAATACCATGCAGGCAGCTTTCATCCTCGTAGCTTTAACATGGGCATTTCCAGGCAGGTGTACCAAACAACCAAAGGGTATAAAATCACCCGCATGGGCGAGGATATTGAATTTAGCATTCGCATACTAGCTCAGGGCTTTAGGGTAGGTTTGGTGCCCGATGCCTTTGTGTACCACAAGCGAAGAACCAGCTTGCTGCAATTTTATAAACAACTTCATTTTTTTGGCCGCGCGCGCATAAATATTAGTAGGTTTTATCCGGCCGAATTAAAACTTTTGCATGCCTTACCAGCTGCCTTTTTAGTTGGGTTGTTTTGCTGGATAACTACCTGGTTGTGGGCGCCAACGCTTTTTAAAACAGGTGCCATTGGGTTAGGTGTATTCTCGCTACTGCTCTTTGTTCATAGTGCATGGAGTTTCCAAAGTTTGCGGGTGGGCCTGGTTTCGGTGGCGGCTGCTTTTGTGCAACTTATAGCCTATGGTGCCGGTTTTTTGCAAGAAGCCCTGGCTAATACAAAATCAAATAATTAAACGTACGCCTCCCAATTCCTCAATTTTGTAAGGAAATTTATTGCTGGGTGAGCCAATAAACATAAAGTTGATAGGGATGTTCCATTCTTTTGACAACTTACGAATTAAGGCCGGTGTAAATTTCCCTTCAACAACAATAAATTCAATTTCAATATCCGGGTATTCCCGGTTTAAAAATTCAATTTCTTGAGATAAATTTTCAGGCTGTTTTTCTCCTTTAGCTAAGGCCAATACAATTTTAATTCGTTTGGTATGCTCATTATTACTAATGTACAGCATTACCTTATTTAAGGTAGCAATGTTGTCACCTTTTGTAAAAAAAACAAATTCCTGGTCGTTTATTCTATCTACCGTATGCTGAATGTTTTTATCGAGTTTAATTACAAAAGCTCGTATGGGGTCAAAAATGGCATCGATAGAGGTAAGTACAAACTTTAGCAGTACCGTACGGTTTAGCATAACTGCTATAAATAAGATGGAGGGAATAAAATAATAAAGGAATACAGTTAAATTGCTGGGCAGGTTGTTTTTAGCAGGCATTAAAATATTGCCCACTAACGCAATAACTACAGCAATAATAGCAATTAGCACTGCTATCCACGAAGCTTTTTCGGGTCGTGGTAATTTTTTTCGTTTCACTTTTAGCAATACGTTGCCCATGCCAAACAGCGCCATTACCGATAAAAATGAAATGGTATATACACCGGCTAACAGTTTTACATTTCCTTTGGTAATTAAAAGTATAGAAACGCATAAACTAAAAAACATGAGAATAATCCGGTACGAGCTTCCTTTTTTATTCTTTTTAAGAAAGAAGGGAGGCATTATTCTGTCCAGGGTCATGCGTTCTAACAAACCGGTAACACCTACAAAACTGGTAAGCACGGCTCCGCTAAGTACTAAAAACGCATCTATGGCAATGAGGTAAGCAATAGATTTACCCCCCACATGTTTTCCCATTTCAACTAAAAGCGTATTTTGAAAATCGTTGCTTTGCAATACCGGAAGCGTAAACAGTGCTAAGGCGAAAACAGCCATAAGTGGGTTTATAATGCTAACGATAAACCACATATTTTTTAAAGTTTTTGGAAAAACTCCCTTTTTCTGTTCTTCCACAAAATTAGCCGAGCTTTCAAATCCTGAAACGCCTAGCATAGAAGCCGAAAATCCAAAAAATATAGCGGTGGCGATGCTTCCATTAGGCAATGGCATATGCCAGTTGTTTAGTAAGGGGCCTGCTCCGTTTTGAAGCAAATAATAACCAATAAACCCACTTAACACCACCAGCGAAGTAAGGTGAAATAAAAAAATACCAATGGCTACCTTGGCCGATTCCGAAATGCCGGCTATGGTTAGCAGGGCAAAAATAGCCAGCAACGCTGTAGTGGCGGGCAAAATTGGCATGCGAGGTATTAAATGGTGCAAATAATGTATTGCTTCGTTGGCCGAAATTACCGCAGTAGCCATATAGCTTAGCAGGGTAAGGGTGGCGGCAAACGAAGCCATGGACTTGCTGGTGGTGTTTAGCAGGGCATTATATGCTCCTCCATTTAATGGGAGTGCCCCTACTACTTCGCCATAAATTTTGCGAAATAAAAATAGTACAACCGAAACTATTAAGAGGGTTATCCAGGCATATTGCCCTGCAAAGGCAATGGCCAGGGCCGATACGTATAATACCGATGAGCTTATATCGTTGCCGCATATTGCTGTGGCCGATAGTTCGTTAAGCTTTTGGCTGGCTTTTTCCATTCCTTAAAAATTGAATGCAATAGTATTGTTTTATTTTCTAAGAGCGACTAAAAGGTGGCGTTAATTTGGTTTTATACAGTAAAAAACCGGTTCATCCAGCGGCAAGGCATACTTGGTAACTTCGGCCTGGGGTAGTTGTTCGGCATACTTTATTTCGTTTACCGTAAAACCTGCCGAGCGTAGCCGGTCGGCATAATCTTTACCGTATAATCGCACATGGTCGCTTTGGCCAAAGGCTTTTTCTCTGGCTGCTGGAGTGGTAATGCTC
>JALWRJ010000350.1 GCA_026994125.1 Cyclobacteriaceae bacterium
TTCTTATAGAAATAACTTCTTCTGAAAAATTAAACGGTCGGCTAAATTTTATTATTGATACTGTTTCGGAAGTAAATGAAGTGGTAGAGTCCACCCCCTCTTTTTCAATAGCTTTGCGCAAAAAAAACGGAGAACTAATAAGCCGACCAGAACCTTTTACATAAGCCTCGGTTTCGAAACTATTAATTTGTTGACGATGGTATTTTGCCTTTGCTATAGCCTTCCGCATAATAGTGTAAGCAGGGTCTTCGTTTTTTGCGTTTACCACTACATTTTGCAACACTATGGTTTCGGGCTGTAAAACAACTTTTAGTTCTAAATAGGATGCACCAACAGTTATTTCCATTTCGTTAGGTTTATACCCTAAATGTTGAAAAACAATATGATACCTGCCCGGAGCTAAGTTCATTTTAAAATTGCCTTGAATGTTTGAAGCACTTCCTGCACCTAATTCTTGTATATAAAGCGTAGCAAATTCTAGTGCAGTACCTTGGGTATTATAAACAGTACCCATTATACCCTGACTATAACTAAATGAACCACCTAAACACCAAATGAGCACAGTTGTAGAAAGAAGCTTATTCATAAAAGATTACCTTTTATAATACACATATAGTTTTCTGGTGGTTATTAGCGTTATAACCGCATCGGGTACCAGGTACTTAATAGACTTATTTTTTTGTAAAAGGTTACGAATAAAGGTAGCAGAAATATCAAAAATTGGGGCTTCAATCTTTTTTATGTTGGTATGAGAAATAGTAGCCGGTTTAGCATGAGGCCTGGGGTAAACCAATAAACCATACTCATCTAAAATCACCTTATAATTTTTCCATTTGTTAAAATGAGTTAAATTGTCTTCACCAATAATTAGTGTAAACGTATGGTTTGGGTACTTATCAGCGAGGTATGCAAGGGTGTCAACGGTGTAGCTTGGCTTTGGCATTGAAAACTCAATATCCGTTACTCGCAATAAGGGGTTATCATAAATAGCCGCTTCTACCATATCGTAGCGATCAAACTCATGCGCCAAATCTTTTATTTTTTTAAACGGACTTTGAGGGGACACCACAAACCAAACTTGGTCAATGGCATCGGATTGAGCCATAACATTGGCAATGGCTAAGTGCCCTATATGAATGGGGTTAAACGAACCAAAGAATAGTCCTACTCTCAATTTGTTAATTTTTTATAAAAGCCTTGCACAAGGTTTCGGCTTCCTTTAACGTCTCATTTAGGTTTTTATTAACAAGTGTTATGTCAAATTTTTCCTCAAATGTCATTTCAAATTTAGCTTTAAAAAGCCTTTGCGACAAACTAGCTTCTGTTTCGGTGCCTCTATCATTTAACCGCTCTTTAAGAACATTCAAATCTGGTACTTTAACAAAAATTGCCAGCGCTTTGTTTCCAAAATATTTTTTTAAACTTAGCCCACCTTTTACATCCACATCAAACACCACATGTTTTCCCTGGGCCCAAATGCGTTCAATTTCCGATTTTAGTGTGCCATAAAAATTGCCCGGATAAACCTCTTCCCATTCAATAAACTCGTTATTATCAATTCGTTTTGTAAATTCTTCGGGGCTTAAAAAATAATAATCTTTACCATTATCTTCATTTCGGCCTCTGCGGTCGCGGGTACACGCACTAATCGAAAAAGAAAGTTCAGGAAAGGTGTTGAGCAAATGCTTTACAATAGTGGTTTTGCCGGAACCTGAAGGAGCAGAAAAAATAAGGGCTTTGCCGGTGGTCATATTTGTAGCCTGTACGCTGAGTTAAGTTTCATCGCAAAAATAACAAAATTGTAGCGAGGGTAAATATGAAATAAAACTAAATAGGTACTTTGCTTTTTATTTCCTCTACAATTTCGTTAGACACCTCCAGGTTTTTGGTTTTAGATTTTACGGCTTTACGTATTGTTTTTTCGAGGTCGTAATTGTCGTAGCAACGGTAACAGCCATCAATATGTTTTAACACATACTCCGAGTCTTCCTTAGTAGCCTGGTCGTCCAGCATTAATCGCACCAGTTCCAGGCACCGTTCTTCCTCTTTGCAACGTGCTTCTTTGCTCATCATTGCCCGTTGAATCCATCGTATAAAAGCTCCCATCTAGTGTTTATTTATAGCCCATGCTGGCCGCATAAGTTGCCAACTTTAATTTTAACATATTACGTGCTCTATGCAACCTCGAGCGTACTGTTCCTATGGGGATATCCAAAATTTTTGCCATTTCATCGTATTTAAACCCTTCCAGGTCGCATAAAATTATTACTGTTTTAAAATCAACATCCAACGAATTTAAGGCATTGGTAATTTCGTCTCCTAACATTCCTTTTACCGTTTCCGAACGTAAATCTGGTGTGGTTTGCACCTGTCCTTCGTTTTCATCGGAGTTGTAGTAGGTTTCCACTTCCTGATAATCTACCATACCCGGATTTTTACTTTTTTTCCGGTACTCGTTTATAAAACTGTTCTTCAAAATTCTAAACAGCCAGGCTTTGGCATTAGTTCCTTGCTCAAACGAATTAATAAACCTAAAGGCTTTCATACAGGTATCCTGCAATAAATCTTTGGCGTCATCTTCGTTTAAAGTAAGTTTATAAGCAAAATTATACAGCGCATCAATATGCACCATAAACTCGTTATTAAAAATATCGCTCTTTTCTAAATCGCTATACCTGTCGGCAGGTTGTTCCATAAATCAAATGTATAAATTTAAACCTAAAAATAGCGTTTTTGGTGTGGGTAAAAAGTAGTGTAGCAGACACATCCCCTACATTACCACAACTTAAATTTTTGCCAATTTCACACTCATAACAAATTTTTGCTTGATTAATTCATTTTTTTTAGTATTTTTAACGCCCTTTTCTCTAGGAGATATTTATGATAAGTACAAAATCCAAATCGTACCAGGATAAAATATGGTTATCGCATTACGATAGCTTACTAGATTTTCGCAAAACTACGGGCAAGGATTACCCCAGTTTATCGGACAACGTACCTAAACTGTACCATTGGTGCAAAAACCAGCGCAGGTTTTATAAAAACAACCAGTTATCGGACGAGCGCAAGGCCTTACTCGACAAAATTAATTTTAGATGGGATACACTTCACTATTCGTTTGAGCAGCGTATAAAGCAATTACTGGCCTACAAAAAAGAACACGGCACGTTACATGTAAGTCAGGTTAAGTACGAAAAATCATCTGAAATACATAAGCTTTCGAGGTGGGTAAACGAAATTCGCAGGATGTACAACGAAAATCGTTTATCGATGGAGCGCATAGAAACGCTAAACAAAATAGGTTTTATATGGAATATGGAAGACGAGCGATTTGCCACTAATTTAGATAAACTAAAACGCTTCCATAAAAAGTACGGTCATTTTGATGTGCCTCAAACCGGCCGAACCAAAAAACTAGGCGAATGGGTAGCACAAGTAAGGTGCCGGGGCCTGGCTAAGCCTCATTACATTAAAGCCCTCGATGCCATTGGGTTTGAATGGGTAGGAAAAAAGAAACGATTGCAAAAAGCCAAAGAAACGATGAACACCATTGACCTAAAAAATAAAATTAGAAAAGGCAAAATGATGGTAAGGCAATCTCTTAAACAAAAAGAAAAAGTTTAAATTTGGTTATAGCCAATTGGCTACCATAACGCTTTTCAGCAATGTGTTGACAAAACACAAAGAGTAAAAAAACTTGACAAAAACAGCCCGTAACCAAGTGCCTATTTTGTAACTTGCACCCCTGTTTTACTTGCAACTTTTATATATAGATGCCCGACTTTAGTCATTTACATTGCCACACCCAATACTCGCTGCTGGACGGTGCCGCCAACATTACCCAAATGTTTAAAAAGGCTGAAGCCGATGGCATGAAAGCCGTAGCCCTTACCGACCATGGCAATATGTTTGGCGCTTTTAAATTTGTGGCCGAAGCCAGTAAATTTAATATTAAACCCATTGTAGGATGCGAGTTTTACCTGGTTAAAGACCGCCACAAAAAACAATTTACTAAAGAAGATAAGGATAACCGCAACCACCAGCTTATGCTGGCCAAAAATGCCACGGGTTATAAAAACCTGGCCAAGCTTACCTCGCTGGGCTATATAGATGGCCTGTACAGCAAATGGCCTCGCATAGATAAGGAACTTATCGAAAAATACCACGAAGGTATTATTGCTACCTCGTGCTGCCTGGCAGCCGAAATACCACAAGCCATTTTAACCAAAGGAGAGGCCGAGGCCGAAGAGTTATTAAAGTGGTGGATAGACTTGTTTGGTGAGGACTTTTACATTGAGTTGCAACGCCACGACCTGGAAGAACAAAAAAAGGTTAATGAAGTACTTTTAAAATTTGCCAAAAAGTACCAA
>JALWRJ010000351.1 GCA_026994125.1 Cyclobacteriaceae bacterium
TACAGGTGGTAGAAGTGTGCTACCAATCTATGGAAGTAATGAAAGCCATGGCCGAAACCGGTAACCCTAACTCCGTAACCGATGCCGGAGTGGGTGCCCTGTGTGCACGTACTGCCGTGCGTGGCGCTCTACTAAATGTAAAAATAAATGCCGGTGGCCTGGATGATAAAGCCATGGCTGAAACATTGGTTAGTAAAGGTGAAGAAATTGCTCAAAAAGCCGAAACCTTAGAAAACGAAATACTAAAAGTGGTGGAAAGCAAGCTTTAGGCAAATAATAAGTTAGTATAGAAAGCCTTTATACAAGCGCATTTACTATATGTACAATAGGCAGCAAGCCATAGCAAAAATAAATAACTGGGGAGGCCTGCACAGGCCTTTTCTTTTTATTATAGATTACGAAATGGAGGCCTCTTTACTGTACCCGCTTAACCGGGTACCAGCCACGGTGCAATACCAAATAGGCAAGTTTACCAATAGCCCCGGGTTAGCAGCTTCGCCTCCTCCCTTTTATTTTAACCCCAACCCAATGCCTTTTACAATTTACAACAAAGGCTTTGCTACGGCCATGGAAGCACTCAGGTATGGTAATTCTTACTTGCTTAATTTAACGTTTCCTACCCCCATAAACACCAACCTAACCATGGCCGAAATATACCAATACAGCAAGGCTCGTTATAAGCTTTGGCTTAAAAACCGGTTGGTTGTGTTTTCGCCCGAGCCTTTTGTTCGTATTGCTGATGGCCAAATTAGCAGCTACCCCATGAAAGGAACCATAGATGCGGCACTGCCTCATGCCAAAGAGCAACTTTTGGCTAACCCTAAAGAACAGGCAGAGCACGCAACCATTGTAGATTTAATTAGAAACGACCTGAGCCGGGTAGCCTCACAGGTACAGGTAAGGCGCTACCGCTATGTAGAGGAAGTTGTAACCGCCCAAAAAACTTTGTTACAGGTTTCATCCGAAATTACCGGCACGCTTCCAAATAATTACCACAGCCAACTAGGTGATATTCTTTTTACCTTATTGCCGGCAGGTTCAATAAGCGGAGCACCCAAAAAGAAAACCGTAGAGGTAATTGCACATGCTGAATCACGAAAAAGAGGCTACTTTACCGGGGTGGTAGGCATTTTTGATGGCCAAAAACTTGACAGTGGCGTAATGATTCGCTTTATTGAAGAAAAAAACAATTCGCTGGTATTTCGGAGTGGAGGTGGAATAACCGCACAAAGCAATGCCCAAGCCGAATACAACGAAATGCTAGACAAAGTGTATGTGCCTTTTATTTGAAACCATTGCCTGCCAACAGAGCCAACTACAACACCTGGCCTGGCACGAACAACGGCTTAATAACAGCCGCGCCACCCTGTTTAAGGCACATAAGCCCGTAAGTTTACAAAACATTCAACCTCCGAAGTTTACAAAAAAAGGCCTTTGGAAATGCCGTGTGTTGTACAAGCAACAAATTACCGGCATTAGCTTTGAGCCTTACCAACCCCGCAAGGTGCAATCACTTAAACTGGTACATAGTACCCTTCGCTATGCACATAAATATGAAGACCGAACTGAATTAGATACCCTTTATGCCATGCGAGGCTCGGCCGATGATATTCTAATTTGCAAAAATGGCTTGATTACCGATACCAGTATTGCTAATGTACTTTTTTTTGATGGAACCCATTGGCTTACCCCGGCAACGCCCTTGCTACCCGGCACCATGCGTGCCCAGCTCCTGCATTTGGGCAAAATAAAAGCAGCACATATTACACAAAAACAATTGCCTTACTTTAGCAAGGTAATGGTTATTAATGCACTAAACCCGTTTAACGAAGCACGTGCATTCAGTGCCGCCACCATCCAATTGGATGGTTAATAAACCCAGCTTTATTCTTTAAGCACCTCTTTTACAAATTGCAGCAATACCTCTGTTTGTTTTTCGCCTAGCTTTTGCCCAATTTGCGAAGCTATAAAAACCAACACCATGCCTACCAGGCAGGCCAGGGCATACCACAACATTTGGGTGGGTTGGTCGAGCATCATTTGGGAGGTGCCAAATACTACAAAACTTAAACAAGCTAAGCCCAATCCCACATAGGCAAAAATAAAAAAGGTCCAAATGGAAGGTTTGGGGCTAATGTAACCTCTTACCAGAGTGGGCTCGTTATGTGCCGCATAGGCATCGCCTTTTAAAGGGTTTTCTACCACCTCCAATGTCATTTCGGGCGACCAAAACGCCTGTGCCTCCTCCTTACATTTTACCACCAAGTGGTGTTGAACTACTTTGGCTTGAAAAGGGTATGTATTGGAAGCAATGATTCTGTTTATATTTTGCAGAACAGTAGCTACATTCAAAGTCGTAAACTCTCGTATTCGTGGCCTTATTCTAATACTATACATTTAATATTGTTGAAATCTATATGTTTGACAGATGTAATTTTTAACCTCTTACCTATACTTTTTACGTATCCAATTAGCCCCAATAATTAATACAGCTAATAGCACAAAGCCCCACCAATCTATCTGTTCCATTCTACAATAATAAGGTTTTATAACAAATTTGTGGTTTTTTGTGATACAGGTGTGATAAATGTTACTTGATAAGGCTACAACGGTTTTTACTTTTATGCGATTAAACTACTTTTGCAAAAACTAAACAATCATGAACAGTAAAGAACTTACCGAAAATGCAGCTGCTTATAAGGGCTACATAATAGATTTTGTAATGAATTATGGCCCTAAACTAATAGGCGCTATTCTGGCGCTTATTATAGGCCTTTGGATTGTAAAAGCCCTAACACGCGGTTTTGAACGTATTATGGTTAAATCCAAGCTGGATGACTCGCTCCGCCCTTTTCTTAAAAGTTTAGTTAATACGCTACTTAAAGCGATGCTTATAATTAGTATTATGAGTATGCTGGGCATAGAAATGACGAGTTTTATTGCCATTTTGGGAGCGGCCGGTTTAGCCGTAGGTATGGCCTTATCCGGCACTTTGCAGAATTTTGCCGGAGGCGTTATGATACTCATATTTAAGCCTTTTAAGGTAGGCGATTTTATTGAGGCTCAAGGCTACACCGGAGTAGTAAAAGAGATACAAATATTTGTTACCATTTTAACCACACCCAATAACATTACCATCATCATTCCAAACGGAGGCCTTTCAAATGGTTCATTAACTAATTACAGTACCCGCAGTACCCGCAGGGTAGATTGGACGGTGGGTGTAGCCTATGGTGAGAGCGTGGATAAAGTTCGAAAAGTAATAAGAGCTTTGCTCGATGCCGATGAACGTATTTTAGATGACCCTGAATCGTTTGTAAAAGTAGGAGAATTGGCCGACAGCTCGGTTAACTTTACCGTTCGTGCTTGGGTTAAAGCCGAAGATTATTGGGATGTATATTTTGACATG
The DNA here is from genome assembly GCA_026994125.1 of Cyclobacteriaceae bacterium. Classification (GTDB taxonomy): domain Bacteria; phylum Bacteroidota; class Bacteroidia; order Cytophagales; family Cyclobacteriaceae; genus JAKISE01. Next base: position 3,410 of record JALWRJ010000351.1, read on the forward strand.
AATGAAAAAATCTATACCACCTTTGAACAAGAAGGCATTAGCATCCCTTTTCCACAAATGGATGTACACGTAAACAATGTTAACTAATTAATAGTACCTCTTATGATTAAAAAAATACTTGTAGTTGCCTGGGCTGTAGGCCTTAGCAACCTGGCGCTTGCCCAAACCAATGATACTACCGCAACCCAAGATACAATTTGGCGCGTAGGTAGTAAAATGAGCTTTTTGTTTAACCAGGTTGCACTTACTAATTGGGCAGCCGGGGGCAATAACTCATTGGCCTGGAATGCCACCGGAGAGTTTAATGCCAACTATAAAAAAGGGAAATTAGCTTGGGATAATTATCTTTTTATGGGTTACGGTACCTCTAAGCAAGGTAAAGACCCTTTGAACAAAACTGATGATAAAATTTTGATTAGCACCAATGTAGGCTACGACATAAGCAAAAGTTGGTACGGCATTTTTAATGCTAACCTGCGCACCCAGTTTGCCAATGGTTTTACCGAAGATAACGATTCGCTTCGAAACTCCACATTTATGGCTCCGGGTTACCTGGTAGCCGGTTTGGGTTTTGAATTTAAGCCTTCGGATAATTTTTTCCTTAAATTAGAACCGGTAGCCAATAAAACCACTTTTGTGTTAGACGATTCGCTGTCTGCCGTGGGCGCTTATGGTGTTGCCCCGGGTAAAAAAAGCAGGCAGGAATTTGGTGCGTTTTTGGCCTTGAACTATAAAAAAGAAATTCTTAAAAATGTAACCTTTAATACCTTGTACACCATGTTTGGCGATTACCGCAATTTAGCCGTGTGGGATGTTAACTGGGATTTGATATTAGATTTAAAGGTTAATGAGTTTTTATCGGCCAATTTTACGGTAAACATGATTTACGACCAGGATGTGCTAGTACCTGTGGATACTTCGGGCGATGGCATAAAAGACGGAACCGGACCCAGAGTACAGTTTAGGCAAGCTTTGGGAGTGGGGCTTACAGCCACCCTGGGTACTACCAAGTAAAATTTAGCCCTTATGATACTATAAAAAAGCGAGCAGTTTGCTCGCTTTTTTATGGCGTTTTTGCTACCAATCGGTCATCTACCATACGGTTGTTATGTTGCTGTATTACTGCCTTAATTAAAGGTTCCATTTTAGCTTGAATAGTAGGGGCTTTACCTACAAGATTATTTCGCATTAATGGATCCTCTTTTAAATTATACAGTCCTATGGTTTTTTGTGTATTATGCTGTATTACCCAGTGGCCTTGGATAAGTTGAAAGGCATTTCCATAATAATTAAAAACAAATTTTTCTTTGGGTGGATGGAGCATATCCTGCCCAAAGGCCAGGTAAGGCTTAGGATAATGTAAGTAATGTAATACTGTAGGCATAATATCTATCTGTTGTACCACAGTACTATCTACCCCCACCAGGTTAGCCCCCGGCTGAAACAAAATAATAGGTACGGTAAAGGCACCCACCGGAGTTTTAAATTGAGGGTAATACGAAGTACAGGTGTGGTCTCCGGTAATAATAAACAAGGTATTGTTAAACCAATCTTTGGTTTTTGCTGTAGCAAATAATTGTTTAAGGGCATAATCGGCATAGCCAATGCTTTTATGCATTTTTACCTTACCTTCAGGTATTTTGTCCTTTAAAAAATCAGGTATTTTATGTGGGTGGTGCGATGAAACCGAAAACACAGCACTCATAAAAGGCTTGGGAAACGAATCCATGGTTTGAATGGCATACGGTAAAAACAGGTGATCCCAAATGCCCCAAACGCCATCGTAATCGTCTGGGTTTCCGTATTCATTAAAACCATAATAATGTTGGATGCCTGCCTGAACAGCAAAAGCATTTAAGCCCAGCGAACCATTGGGGGCACCATGAAAGAAAGCGGTGTAATAGCCCTGCTCACCCAGCAATTTTGGTATTGAATTAATGGTGTTGCCGGAATAATTAGATACCGTGAACGACTCTTGCATAGAAGGAATACCGGCCAACACCGCTGGCGAACCCTCAATGGATATGCGGCTATTGGCGTACGCATTAGGAAAAATAAGGGCATGCTGTGCCAGTGAGTCTAAAAAAGGAGTGTATCCTTTATACTTGCCTTGCTCCAGGGTACGGTTAAAAACCCCAATGGGCTCTCTGCCCAGGCTTTCGATAATAAGCACCACCACATTTAAGGGTTTAAAGGTTGCAGTATCGGCCGGGTGGTTCACATTGTAAATTTGAGCCAGCCGGGTACTATCGTAGTAGTGTTGCTTTTGGTACACCGGCTTATCCAACGACATCATCATGGTAAAAGCCGTATTTTGAACCAGCACAATGTCTCCGGGATTTTCTACATATTGGCCGGCATCGGAGGCCACCAATGGAAAATCCTGCTTAGGAGGCAGGCCACTGCGAATACCAATAATAGCCAGCCCAATAAAAACCAACATACTTAACAATTGCAGTGCAAAGGTTTGCCAGCTATTAACCCGGTTATAAGTTGCCTTGAGCAACCGAACAGCCCATACGAGCAAAGCCATTAAACCCAGCCAAATTAAAAAGATGTAAAAATAATCGATGATGAAGTGGTAGGCCAATTGCCCATAATTTACCTCATGGGCAAACTCATCGAACACGGCTATGGTGGTACGTTCCGAGGTAAATTCATAATAGGCCATATCGATGCAATTAAGGGCCAGCGCCATGCCGTTGGTTAGGTAAAAAATAGCATTAAGTATGTTGCTAAACCAAGGGTTGTTTTTACCATTTACAGGCAAAAGCATAAGCAGGTAATACAGCGAATTAGCATAAAGTACAGCAGTTAAATCGAAGCGAAGCCCTCCTAAAAAAATAACAACCAGCTGCTTAAACGTAGTTGCCTGAAAGCTATCTGCATTGAGCCAATAAAACAGCAAACGGGTAAGCGAAAACAAGCCCATCACTACTAGTAAACGTAGTGCCACTTGTCCCGCTGGCAAAGATTTAAGATTTTTAAGCATAGCTTGTGCCAGAGTATCTGCTTTTAGTTTCATAAATAATAAACTGGTTCCAAATAAACTGCTAAAGTAAAACAATAAAGTTGCATTTGTAACTTGAATTCAGCCACTAAGCTGTGTAAAAAAGATGGAACTTTTGTACTACCATATTTGGTTAACAGCATATATCTTTACATTTCAATTAATATTGAATTATGAGCTACCTTAAAACCACGCAAAACGTATATAAACAAGCTGCCCAAACGCCCGATGTTGGGCTGTGTTGCACCACCTCGCCTGTATGGCAGTTTCCCGGGCTGGAAATTCCCAAAATTATGTTAGATATGAACTACGGGTGTGGCAGTACCGTAAATATGCAGGATTTGGTTAATAACCCTCAAATTTTATATGTAGGCGTAGGCGGGGGTATGGAGTTGCTTCAGTTTGCGTATTTTAACCAGCAAAAAGGGGGCGTAATAGGTTTAGATGTAGTAGATGAAATGCTGGAGGCCTCCAAAGCCAATTTTAAGGTGGCTGAAGAAATAAACCCCTGGTTTAAATCCGAGTTTGTGGATTTGCGTAAAGGGACTGCCCTCGATTTGCCTATTGCAGATAACAGTATAGACGTAGCTGCCCAAAACTGCCTCTTTAATATCTTTACAAAACAAGACCTAAAAATAGCGCTTAAAGAAATGTACCGCGTTCTTAAACCACAAGGCAGGTTAGTAATGAGCGACCCGGTAACCGATGACTACATACCACCCCACGTACAAAACGATGAACGTTTACGAGCACTCTGCATGAGTGGCATGCTTAGCCTAAAAGAGTACCTGGCCATGATAACCGAAGCCGGGTTTGGCACCCTTGAAGTGCGTGCCAAACGCCCCTACCGGGTTTTGGCTCCGGGAGCCTATGAAGTAGAAAAACTGGTGTATATCGAAAGCGTTGAAGTAGCCGCTATTAAAGACCCCATGCCGGCCGATGGCCCTTGTGTATTTACCGGTAAATCAGCTATTTACTACGGCACCGAACCATATTTTGACGATAATGCAGGCCATGTTTTATTGCCCAACCAGCCGTTGGCTGTGTGCGATAAAACCGCAGCTGCCCTTATGTCATTAGGCAGAAACGATATTTTTATTTCGGAATCTACCTACTTTTATGATGGAGGTGGGTGCTGTTAATTGAAGGCAGCCTTCGCAATCCTTATCAATTAAACTCTTTAATTTTGCACTATGCAAGAAGTATTGGTAGTACTAGTAGCCTTGGCAGCAATAACCTACTTAGGTTACCGCGCCTATAAAAGTTTGTTTGCCAAAAAATCTAATTGCGATATTTCCTGCGGGTGCGAGGCTACCCCAAAAAGCAAATTGGTTATAAAAAAATAAGCGAAACATCCATGAAATACAGCGAAATAATAAAAAGTCATCCTACGGTATTGGTAGATTTTTATGCCGATTGGTGCGGACCCTGTAAAATGATGGCTCCTGTATTTAAGGAGCTCAAATCAGTAATGGGCGATAAAATTAAAATTGTAAAAATAGATACCGAACGCAACCAGGCACTTTCGGCAAGCATGGGCATACGTAGCATACCTACCATGGTGCTGTACAAAAACGGCCAAAAAGTATGGCAACAGCCCGGTGCCATGCCTATGCAGGCGCTAAAAAATAAAATAGAATCGTTTAGCTAATTGACCACATACTTTTTCAGCAAGCCCCACCAACAGGCTAATGAGGCAATTTGCGCTCAAACAGGCCGTAGGTAAAGGTGCCGGCCACGGCTCCTAGTATAGCCAGTAAAAAAGGCCATCCCTGGTGACCAACCAAAATAAACAACGGCCCGGGGCAAGCTCCGGTTATAGCCCAACCCAGTCCAAAAATGGTACCGCCAATCAGGTTACGCGCATAGCCCGGCTCCTGGGTAGAAACCGAAATATAATTACCTTGCGCATCCTTTAATTTGGTGCGTTTTATAAACTGTATAGTAAGTATGCCCAACACCACAGCAGAGCCAATAACCCCATACATGTGAAACGACTGAAACCGAAACATTTCCTGTATTCGATACCAGGAAATAATTTCGCCTTTGCTTAGCGTAATGCCAAACAAAATCCCCATAATCATAAATCTCAAATGTTTCATTATAATGCTATTAAGTAAGGTAAAATTAAATGTGTCATAAGTAAACCGCCAATAAAAAAGCCTACTACGGCAATCAGCGACCAATACTGTAAATTACTAAGCCCGCTAATGGCATGGCCCGATGTACACCCATTGGCATACCGAGTGCCAAAACCCACTAAAAAGCCTCCACCAACTAAAAACACCAGGCTACGCAGGCTCCAAATGTTATCGGAGCCAAAAATTTCTTCGGGCAGGTACGATGTCCCAGGGTTGACAATACCAATTTCTTTTAAATCGTTTACGGTACTGGCCGATATAGCAACCGTCATATCTGGTGTTAAGTAATGAGCGGCCACAAAACCGCCTAAAACCACTCCGATTATAAACATGAGGTTCCAGACTTGATCGCGCCAATTAAAGCAAAAAAAATCTGATACTTTGCAGCTACCGAGCATACAGCATACCGTTTTAAAATTGGTAGAAATGCCAAAGCCCTTACCAAAATAAAGCAACGAAAACATCACATAGGCAATAAGGGGGCCACTTACCCACCAGGGCCAGGGTTGTTGAATAAACGTTAATATTTTTTCCATAGCAATTGTTATAAAAAGTTAATCTGTTATCGAAAAAGTTAATTTGCAGTTGTCAATACAATTTAACACTTGAGTTACCTCATGTAACTTTAAATAGTAGTACATGTTTTTTCCTTCACGTTCGCTCCCCAAAACACTTTTTAGTTTCATGGTATTTAAATGATGCGAAGCCAACGATTGTTCCAGCCCTAAATCAGCCGAAATTTCTGATACTTTCTTACGGCCTTCTTTACCCAGGTAGTCTATAATAGCCAGGCGTGTAGGGTGTGCAATGGTTTTTAGCACAAAAGCCGCTTTTTCTAATTCATTTTGATTTACTAACTCCTTAGGCATGATTACATTCTTTAAAAATTTTAACATCACACTGTGCACATACCTGCTTATCTAACTGCGCATAAATACTACGAATAGCCTCTTCCTTGGTAGCAAAAAAGGCATCTTCGCCAATATTTTCTTTAAAGCCACCCCGGCTTAAAAACTCGCGCACCTGCAAACGCAACGAGCACAAGTAGAGCCGCCCGCCTTTAGCGCGCCAAAGAGCCGCTTGTTTTTCAAGCAGCTCAGCTCCGGCCATATCAATAATACTAATGCCATTGCCAACAATAAGCAAGTTGGCCGGTTCCTGGGTAATTAAACTACTTAGTTTATCAATGAGGGTATTTACCGAACCAAAGTATAATGGGCCGTCAATACGAATAATGCGTAACTGAGGGCAGGTGGCTAGTTGTTTGCGCTCAATATTTATAAACGATCGATCTTTATCGCTTGAATCGGGGGCTATTTCGACCACCCTGGGTTTAGATGTTTGCTGCAAATAAAGCGCTAATGAAAAAATTACACCCAGGTAAATGGCAAATTGCAACTCAAAAAACAAGGTGGCAAAAAAAGTAATAGACATTACCACGGTTTCGCGCTTGCTTACCTTAATCATTCGTTTAATGATGCCCCAGTCTATTAAATTATAGGCAACCAATAAAATAATACCGCCCATGGCCGCTATAGGCAAATAAGCTGTAAGCGGAGCCACTAATAATAAAATTAGAGCTAACGAAATAGCGGCAAAAATAGCCGACATGGGTGTTTTTGCCCCGGCATCGTAATTTATACCCGACCGGGTAAACGAACCCGAGCTGGCATAGCAATTAAACATACTACCTACAATGTTAGACATCCCCTCGCCTATAAATTCCTGGCTGGCATCCAGCCGCTGGTGCGATTTATTGGCAATGGAGCGAGCAATAGATATGGCTTGAATTAAACCCAACAATGCCACAGCAAAAGCACTGGACGCTAAAGTTGAAACTCTATCGTAGGTTAGTTCAGGAAAATGAAATTTTGGCAACCCGGAAGGTAATTTACCCACCAGGGCTATGCTGTTATCGTACTGTTGTAAAAATATAGCCAGCACACTACCCACCACCATCGCTAATAATAAATGAGGCAACCAGGATATTTTTTTAGCTAGTTTTTTAAACAAAACAGCTGCCAAAAAGGTTAGTACGGCTATGGTTAGCACATAGGGGTTTATATCGCCCAGGTGTTGTACTAAGTAGCCCCAAACTTCAATAAAAGAGGCGCCTTTAGGCACGGTTAATCCAAATATATGTTTTACCTGCGAAGTAGCAATTAGCACAGCTGCACCGGTGGTAAAACCTACAATTACAGCATTAGAAACAAAGTTTACTAAACTGCCCAGGCGTGCCAGGCCCATAATGAGCTGAATAATGCCCGAAATAAAGGTAAGCACAAAGGCCAGCTCGATAAAGGTAGCTGAGCCCGGGTCGGCAAACTGGCTTAGTACGGCAAAAAACACCAGCGAAACCGGAGTGTTGGGCCCCGAAATAAGGTGATGCGAAGACCCAAACAAAGCCGCTACAATAGGAACCACCATGGCCGTGTACAATCCGTAAATGGGCGGCAGCCCGGCAATCATGGCAAAGGCCACCCCTTGAGGCAGCACCACAATGGCATTGGTTATGCCTGCTCCCAAATCCGATTTAAGGGTACTTTTATTCACCATCCCAGCCCACGACAGAAATGGAAATATTCTATGTAAAACAGCGTTCTTCACTAGTCTTTTTTATCGAAATAGTAGGTAGATACATCCGGTTTAAGGGCACGTGGGTAATGCAAAGGCCTGCGTTCGCCATTGGGACCCGGTGCCGGCCTGGTCCAGCTTAACCACTCCTTGTACACCTCGTGCGATTTATTGGTATCCACCATAATATCACCGTATTTATCTTCGGGGCGGGCTACTTCAATACGCACCTTTTGGTGCCAGCAGTGCATACCGCTAATGGGGTCGGGGTGTACCGGGAAAGTAATGTTTTGGTGCACTCCCCCATCGCTCCAGAATATGCGTTTCGAATCTTTGTCGGAGCTTTCGTGGGGTTTAATACCCGTAATGGTACTCATTTTCCACTTTCCACCTTCGTTTTCAATTTTCACCGTGTTGGTAGCCCATCGGTTGGCTTCAACATCCTGTGGCCTGCGCCACCTGCCCAGGTGGTGCGAGCACGCTACAATGCCGGGTTTCATGCCTTCGGTTACCCATACTTTATCTACAAAGTACCCAATATCAGTATTTACCCTTATCAAGTCTCCGGTTTTAACACCAAAGCGGGCTGCATCGCTGGTATGCATCCAAACGGGGTTACGGTTGGCAATTTCGGTTAGCCATTTGGTATTGGCCGAGCGCGAATGGATAAGCACCGGCAACCTAAAGGTAGGCACTAAAGGAAAATCTCCTTTTTCCCTGTCCATTTCCTGTTCGTGTACGTGGCTTTTAATGTAGGTGGGTATGGTGTACTCAGGCCATTTCCAATCTACCATTGTTTGCGAATAAAATTCCTGCTTGCGGCTTAGGGTAGGGAAACCCACCACGTTTTCGCCATCTACCTGTACGCCTATGCGCTCTCCATCTTTGGTAATAACACCTGTTTTTTTATCAACCACCGCTCCTTTCATTTGCTCTTCGGTTAAAGGAGTTTTGTGTTTTTCGTAAGCAGACGATTCTATCTCAAAAGCACCATATTTTTGCATGTATTCCAACACGTTCATACCTTCTTCTTTGGCTTTTTCGGGCAGTCCTTTTACATTTTCAAAAATAAACTGGTAGTACTCATCAATGGTAATTTTTTCGCCTTTGCGGTAAGGCGACATAAAGTGTTCACGAATGCCTAAACTTCCATCGGGGTCAATGCGCCACGATAGCTCAATCCAAAACTCATCCTCTTCCCAAACTTCACCGGGGTTTACTTCGTAGGTAAATGTAAAAGGTTTGCCTTGCCTTCGGGCATATTCCCGCAACACGGGCTGCCTAAAGGCAATCCAAACACCGCTATGGGTTTCGTAACTGTTAATATCGTGGCGTTCCGGAGCCAGCCCCATAGGCAACACATAGTCGGCAAAGTAGGCGGTTTCGCTCCAGGTAGGAGTTAAAGCAATATGCTGGCCTACCATGTTCTCGTCCGAAAGCGCCTCCATCCAGCTAAACCCATCGGGGTAAGTCCAAATAGGGTTAAACACACGAGTAAAATATACATCCATTTTTCCTCTGCCTTCTTTTAAGAAGTGAGGCAGCAATTGGCTTACTTCAAAAAAGGCCAATGGATATTCCTTGGGGAAATGAAGCTCGTTCCAAAATTTTTGAGCCGGTGGGTTATCGAAAAAGGTAGGTTTAAACTTGTTCCATGCGCTGGGCGATGTACCCCCTACGGTGCCCACGCTACCGGTAAGCACATTTAAGAAATGGAGGGCACGAGCTACAGCCCAGCCACCCAGGTTGCCCGAGCCGGCACTGCGCCAGTTATGGGCAGCAAACCTTGAACCGGCCTTGCCTATTTCACGAGCCACCTCTACAATGGTAGCGGCTTTTACTCCGCTTTCCTGCTCGGCATATTCAGGGGTGTATTCGGCATATTCTTCTTTTAATTTTTCGATATAGTTTTCAAAAGTTACTTCTGTGCCGGCATGTTTCTTTTCCAGGTATTCCTCCCAATTCACCCAGCTCTTCACAAACTTTTTGTCCATCATGTCTTCCTCAATAATAATTTTGGCCATCGCCAACAACACCGCAGCCTCCGAGCCCGGGTTGGTTGGCAGCCAATAGTTAGCCATGCTGGCGGTATTGGATAAGCGAGGATCCATGGCGGCTAGCTTAGCTCCATCCATCATGCCTTCCATAATACGTTGTGCATGAGGGTTAAAGTAATGACCCGATTCCAGGTGTGCACTTATAAGCAGAATAAATTTAGCATTCGCAAAATCGGGCGAAGGGCGATCGTAGCCATGCCAAATATTATAGCCAAAACGAGCTCCCGATGAACACACATTGGTGTGGCTGTTGTGCCCATCTACATTCCAGGCACGTAGTACTCTATCCATATAGCCTTCGTGGCCGGGGCGGCCTACGTGGTAGGCAATTTCGTTATTACGGCCTTCTTGCAGGGCTTTTCTAATCCGCGCTGCAATGTCATCCAGGGCTTCGTCCCAGGTTACACGCTCCCACTCACCGCTGCCTCGTTCGCCTTTGCGTTTCATTGGGTACATTACCCGGTCGGGGTCGTTTACCTGGTTTATAGTGGCCGGCCCTTTGGCACAGTTGCGCCCCCTACTGGCCGGGTGGTAAGGGTTGCCTTCAAACTTTCTTATTTTACCGTTTTCATTATCAATGTAACTTAACAACCCACAGGCCGACTCGCAATTAAAGCAAGTGGTGGGCACAATGGTGTAATTTTTGGTTTTTTTTCTACCCCATTGAGTGGCTTCGTATTCAGTCCAGTTGTCCCATTGTTCGGGTGGCGGATAGTTAGTAAGTGCACCGGGCTCGGTTAACCTGGGCAACTTGGGGTCTTCCACATTATGTAAGTTAGGAATAATATGCAGTGCTTCTGCAATTTTTTCTACTACGGAGGCTTTATGTTTATAACTCATTTTAATGATGTTTGATGTTTGATGCCAAATGTTTGATGTACTGCTTCATTTGCAGCTCTTTTTATATCTAACATTACACATTTGACTTTAAACATTATTTAGTCAATTTCTTTTTTGTGGTTGATACTGACTTAGCGATAATCTTTATCAACTCTTCATTTTCTTTCTTTATACTTATCATTAGGGAATTATCCCCATCAATCAAGTTTGCTTTAACTATTAATTGTAACCAAAACAAAGACTCTCTTAACTCTTTAAGAACGAGTTCTCTTTTATGGATAAAATCTTTAGTACTTTGAGCTGCATGCGATTCCGCATAATTTGCTCCACAAGAACTGCCTGATCTAAAAAGCTGGCCAAAAATATGCCTGCCTTCATAAGTAGAATTTAGGAGGTTACTCAGCTTAATAATTTCAGCTGCCCATCCTAAAAACCGATCCGACATTTCATTTCTCATATTATTTCATGTTTTATGTGTAAAGTCAAATGTCAGATGTATTTACCTTTTTTACATTTGACTTATAACATCACACATTTGACTTTAACTCAGAGGTACCCTCTGTGGTGCTTCTACCCAAATTTTTTCCTGTAAAAGAATACCAATTAAAGCCACCAGGCCGGTAGCAACCACGGGAGCTCCAAAAATTACCAGGCCAATGGGAAGTAAGTTGCCAAACAGTACAGCTCCATACCAAAATCTATTTTTATATCGTCCTTTAGTAATCATTTTAACTGTAGCTTTGGCATCGGCAGTTGGGTGGGTGGTACCCAGTTCTACCACTAACAAAACCACGTTAAAAATTAAGGTTCCCACTAAAATATTTTCTAAGAAACTTCCCCATTGGGCATCTGCGGCCATTACAGCATTACCAATGGCCAAAGCGCCTGCACCGGCCATTAAGCTGTGTACAAACATGTGCAGCGATAACGTTGGGCTTTGCCAAAAATCGCGCCCTTTGGCTTGGGCAAACAAGAAGGCCGTATATACCGCAACTAACACTGCAGCCGTAGCCGATAGCCACATAGCTATGTTAGCAAGAACATGTACCTCTAAAAACAGCCCTACCCCCCACAGGGTAAGCAACCCGCCAAATACAGTAATGGCATAGCCGCCACGCACCAGCCAGGAGTTCCATTGTGGTCGTAACAATACATAGGCAAACCGCATAGGCTGATCCAGGTCTTTTACTAATAAGGCACCGGTAAGGGTTAAAAAGCCTAAGCCTAAGCCAATGCCCAACCAGGAGGTTTCAATTGCAAAACCTACATGCAACATGGACGCCAATGCAAGTACTAAAATAGCTCCGGCCGAAATAGCTTTGGTAAACACATAACCCGATACTTCCCAGCCCCAAAGTACCCCTTTGTCGGGTGTATCGTACACACGTTTTACTTTTGATTTACCAAAAATAGCTGCCATTTGCGATTTTTCAGGGTCTTTATTATCACCGGCATAGGTTTTTACGGTATCAGGGTTGCCGGCTAAGGTATCGGCCATTTCTTCGTACGATTTTTTTGCCAGGCTTTCTGCATATTTAGCGTAATGCCCCACTCCATTAGATTGGGCACTCCACATAGTAGCTTCCTGTTTAGGCGCAGCGGAGGGAGTAAGTACTACCTCATCGCTGTTAATATAAAACACGTTAGGATTGGTGCCTTTTTCGGGTTTGCGTACCATGGTGTTTTGGGTAGCCAGCAACATCGAAATTTCGGTTTCAGGGTTATCCATATCGCCCGAAATAATGGCATGTTCGGGGCATACATTTACACAGGCCGGTTCCAGACCAATATCTATACGGTGTGCACAATAATTACACTTTGAAGCCGTATGGGTATCCGGATTAATAAACAGTGCATCGTAGGGGCATGCCTGCATACACGATTTACAACCAATACAACGGTCGTCATTAAAATCTACAATGCCATCGGGGCGAATGTGCAAGCATTCTACCGGACAAATTTCCACACATGGAGCATCGGTACAATGGTTGCATCGGGTTACCGAAAACAACCGGGTGGTGTTAGGGTATTCGCCTTTTTCTACCTGCTTTACATAGGTGCGGTTCACACCAACGGGCACATCGTGCTCCGATTTACAAGCAACGGTACATGCGTGGCAACCTATACACTTGCGGTTGTCTAATACAAAGCCGTATTTCATAATTTAAGTTGTTAGTTTTTTGTTCTATCCCAATTTTCTTGGGTAAATAAAAATCCAATATATGATAGTATGTTCATATATACAAGTATAAAATTACAAGTTCTTTTATGAGTGCAAAATTTTATTTGGAATAATAC
>JALWRJ010000352.1 GCA_026994125.1 Cyclobacteriaceae bacterium
TGTTACCCAGGTAACCGCAGCTTTGCAGCATAAAAAATTATCGGTGGCTGGTATAAGCTCCGATTTAGACCAGCCGGAGCGTGAAAAAATATTGCGTGCCTATAAAAACCGCCAGGTTAAAATTTTAATAGCAACCAACATTATGGCCAGGGGTATTGATATTGATAGTATTGAGTTGGTTATCAATTACGATGTACCCAAAGATGCCGAAGAATACGTGCACCGTGTAGGCCGTACGGCACGCGCCAACACTCAGGGCATTGCGTTTACACTAATTACCGAAAAAGACCAGTTTGAATTTAGCCAGATTGAGCAACTGATTGAAACAGAAATAAGAAAACTGCCCGTGCCCGCCTACCTGGGCGAAGCACCTGCATACGCACCTAAAAAAGGTAGCCGGGGTGGGAGGCCTAAAAAGTTTACCAGGCGAAAACGTTAGGCTTGCCTCTTTAGCCCTTAATACTCAAAACACGGGGTATTACTTACGGAGTTACCTACTTAAAGGCAGGAATGCCTGTAATCTCGTGGCCTAAAATGAGCAAATGGATGTCGTGGGTTCCTTCGTAGGTTAGTACCGATTCCAGGTTGGCCATGTGGCGCATCATAGGATACTCGCCTGTAATACCCATGCCCCCATGAATTTGCCTTGCTTCGCGTGCAATATCGAGTGCCATAGCCACATTATTGCGTTTGGCCAGCGAAATCATAGGGGTGGTGGCTTTTCCTTCGTCCATCATTTTGCCCAACTTCCAGTTTAGCAATTGTGCTTTAGTGATTTCGGTAAGCATTTCTGCCAGTTTTTTTTGCACTAACTGAAAACTACCAATAGGTTTATCAAACTGAATGCGCTCTAAGGCATAGCGTTTGGCCGCATCGTAGCTGTCCATAGCTGCCCCGGTAGCGCCCCAGGCAATGCCATACCGTGCCGAATCGAGGCACATTAATGGGGCTCCTAATCCGCTTTTGCCGGGCAGTAGGTTTTGTTTTGGAACTTTTACATTATCAAATACCAACTCACCGGTAGTGCTGGCACGCAGCGACCACTTGTTATGGGTTTCGGGAGTCGAGAAACCTTCCATGCCTCGTTCTACAATAAGCCCGTGTATGCGACCCTCTTCGTTTTTCGCCCAAACTACTGCAATATCGGCCTTAGGTGCATTCGAAATCCACATTTTTGCCCCATTTAGCAAGTAATAATCGCCCATATCCTTAAAATTGGTCGTCATGCCTCCGGGGTTCGAACCATGATCCGGCTCGGTTAACCCAAAACAACCCAGCATATCGCCTGCAGCTAATTTGGGGAGGTACTTCTTTTTTTGCTCTTCGCTACCAAATTTGTATATAGGGTACATAACTAACGAACCCTGTACCGAAGCCGTAGAGCGCATGCCCGAATCGCCTCGTTCAATTTCTTGCATAATTAAACCATACGAAATGTAGTCTAAACCTCCACCACCGTATTCGGAGGGTACAAACGGGCCAAATGCACCCATTTCACCAAATTTTTTTACCATTTCAACAGGAAAATAAGCCCGTTGGCACCAGTCTTCAATGTTGGGGCTAATTTCTTTTTTCACAAAATCTCGAATCGAATCTCGAATAAGCTTGTGTTCATCGGTAAGTAAATCATCTACCTGGTAAAAATCGGGGGATTCAAATAAGTCGGTTTTCATTTTTTAACATGTTAAGCGCCCGAAGGCCTGCAATAGGGTTTGTTTTTGGAGGGCAAATGTACAACGAATATTTTCTTCTTTTCCGCTTTAAAAACCAATATTTTAACGCCAAAAAATGCCTGTTTTTTATATCGGTTGGCTAGTTAATACCTGCGGTAGTATTGGATTAAATGTTTTGAACCAGTATAAAGTAAAAAAATCGTCAACTGGCCAAAAGTTGTCAAAAGTCGAATTTTAGCCAATATGCTTTGTTTAAACTGTACCAATTGCTCCAAAATTAATAACTAAAGCAACTGGATGTTTGTGTTTTGCAATTCCTTACCTGCATAAACAACAAGTTGAATCATTTAAATGTATCTTATTTTGTTTCAAAACATCGTAATTTAGCATATCAAAAGGCCACTTAAAATGCACATGCGATACATACTGTTACATTTGTTGCTGTTTGGAGCCAGCCCGGTTATAGGGCAGCAGCTTATGCGTACGTATTATACTTCCGAGGGCGAGCCTTTAAAAGAAGAATTTTTAGTAAACGATAAGGGCGAGCTGGATGGCGATTATACCTCATTTTACGAAGATGGAACCATAAAAACCACCGGTTATTTTTCTAAAAATATATCTACCGGAGAGTGGAGTTATTATTACCCCAATGGCGAACTACGGATGGTGGGCAATGTAGAAAATGGCATAAACGAAGGCTTGTGGGAGTATTTTTATGAAGCCGGAGCAAAAAAAATGGAAGGTAGCCTGGTGCATGGCCAAAGAGATGGCTTATGGGTTATATATAACACAACGGGCACAAAACAAAGCGAAGGTTATTACAAAGAAAATAAACGGGTAGGCACCTGGAAATATTATGCTGCTTCGGGTGGGCTAAAAGCCACCGAAGAAATAAAGGAAGATTATTCGGTGTACTCGGAGTATTACATTAGTGGCGAATTAAAATCGACCGGTAAAAAATTTGATGGCAACCAGGAAGGCGAATGGTTGTATTATTACGAAGACGGAGCCTTACAAGCGAAAGGAAATTATAAAGATGGCAAAAAAAACGGTCCTTGGAAATACTATTCCGAATCGGGTACTATTAAAGCCGAAGGTAATTATATCAAAGACTTGCCCGATGGCATTTGGGTGTATTATTACGAATCGGGGCAAATAGAATCGAAAGGTAAACTTTACAAAGGGCAAAAAGATGGTGCCTGGGCGGTGTACTATGCCGATGGCAAAATTAAAAGCAAGGCCGACTACCAATTAGGAAATGCCGAATACGAAGAGTATTACAAATCGGGGGCTCTAAAGGTAAAGGGTAAAGTGGTAAATGGCCGTAACCAGGGTGTATGGAAATATTATTATGAATCGGGCTACCTGGAGGGCGAGTGCTTTTTTAGAAATGGTGAAGGGGAATTTACAGGGTATTACCCTCCGGCTACTCGAAAAGAAATTAAAGCCAATTTGCCGGGCAAGCGCAAAATGAAAGGCTATATTCAGGAAAACAAAAAAGTAGGAATATGGGAGTTGTACGAAACCGATGGTACGTTGGCGGGCTATTACAAACCTTATTACGAAGGCGAAAACGAAGGATTTTGGCTGGCCAATGACGAAGAAGAACAAAAACTGTTGAGTGCCCAAAAACGAGCTGTTCGTATTGGCTCTTATTCGTACTCTAATCATAAAAGCCGCTATTTTAAAGGTAAAATTAATGAGCATCGTGCCTACATAGTAAACTATAACCCTGTAGCAGTATTTTATAATATTTTTCCAGTAGGGGTTGAGTATTATATGAGCGAGCGTTTGGGGTATGAACTTATTCTTCAATATTTACGTAATCCCTTTTTAAAAGATTTTAACGGGCTGGAAGACGGGAAAACCTACTCCGAGGGGTTTAGCGCTTCTGTACGTCAAAAATTTTACCAACGCGAAACCGACTTTGGTGTACCTTATTTTGCCCACGAATTACGGTACACCTATTTGCAGCACGCTACCAATATCAACCAAAAAGAGGTGTTGGGAGCCTACGAATCAAAGTACGAATATGCCATTTTAGTAGGGGTTCGATACTTTAAAAACAAACAGGAAAATGGGTTTGCGATTGATGTATTTTTAGGAGCTGCGGCCGGTTATCGCGATTTTAATCAAACTTATTTTACCAATAACCGCCTGGCCGATCCGTTTAGTAATTTAAATAGTAACTTTCTATCGCTATCGTTGCGGGCAGGTTTTCATTTAGGTTATACGTTTAAAACACGTAAGTTTTAATGGCTCGTACCATAGTACTTTCGCTTGAGCCCAAAGTGGCTTTTACTACTCAGTTGCTCGAAAAAGCTGTGCTAAACAAATCGGGCATTGCTCATGGCCAAATCCGGTTGCTAAAACGCTCCATTGATGCACGTAAAGCACCTGTTAAAATTCGGGTAGAAGCTCAGGTTTTTTACCCCGATGAACCCGTAACTGAAATGCGCTACCAACTTAGCGATAACCGGGTGGATAAAGCACCTCAAGTGCTTATCGTAGGAGCCGGGCCGGCCGGGCTATTTGCGGCCATCAGATTAATTGAAGCAGGTTTAAAGCCTGTTATTATAGAACGCGGTAAAGATGTGCAAAGCCGCAGGCGCGACCTGGCCGCTATTAATAAACACCATATAGTGCAT
>JALWRJ010000353.1 GCA_026994125.1 Cyclobacteriaceae bacterium
CCTAATCCTTTTGATAAGCATATCGAAATGGTATCAAACACTTCACCGTATTGGGCAGGTGTTTCATTAGTTTCGGTTAGGGCATTAAATAGCCGGGCACCATCTAAATGCAAGGCCAGGTTTCGGGTGTCGCATAGGGCTTTAATGTTTTTAATTTCATTAAAATCATATATACTGCCACCGCCTTTGTTCATCGTATTTTCCAGGCTTACCAGCCTTGTAACAGGGGCATGCACATCATCGGGTTTAATTACTTCTGCAATTTGCGAAGCCGTTATACGCCCCCTGTTACCACTAAGTAGAGCAGGCGACACACCCGCATTTGAAGCCATACCACCACCTTCGTACAAATATACATGCGAATTTTTATCGCATACTACTTCGTCCTGGGGTTGGGTATGCACGCGTACGGCAATTTGATTGGCCATGGTGCCCGAAGGACAAAAAACGGCTGCATCCATACCAAACAGGTTGGCCATGTAAGTTTCAAGATTATTTACTGTGGGGTCATCCCCAAATACATCATCTCCAACTTCTGCCGCCATCATGGCTTCGAGCATCCCGGGAGTGGGTTTGGTAAATGTATCACTGCGTAGTTCTATCATAATTTACAAAATGATGCGGCTTACTGCATCTTACAAATGAATTACTTCATCGTAGGCAGCTGCAGTAGCCTCCATAACGGCCTCAGACATGGTAGGGTGAGGGTGCACCGATTTAATGATTTCGTGGCCGGTAGTTTCCAGCTTACGTGCAGCTACTACTTCGGCAATCATTTCAGTTACGTTGGCACCTATCATGTGGGCCCCCAACCACTCGCCATATTTAGCATCAAAAATTACTTTAACAAACCCATCAGGAGCCCCTGCTGCCTTGGCTTTGCCCGAAGCTGTAAAAGGAAACTTACCCACCTTAATTTCATAGCCTGCCTCTTTAGCGGCTTGCTCGGTGTAGCCCACCGAGGCTACTTCGGGTGAGCAGTAGGTGCATCCGGGTATATTGTTATAATCGATAGGGTCGGGGTTGTGGCCGGCTATTTTTTCTACACAGGTAATGCCTTCGGCCGATGCTACGTGCGCTAGTGCCTGGCCTTTTACAATATCCCCAATGGCATAAATACCAGGAATATTGGTGCGGTAATAGTCATCCACCAGCACTTTGCCTTTGTCGGTAGCTACCCCTACCTCTTCCAGCCCAATGCCTTCTATATTGGTGCTTACGCCAACAGCCGAAAGTACCACATCGCACTCTATTACTTCTTCTCCTTTTTTAGTTTTAACCGTTACTTTACAGCCCTTACCTTTGGTATCTACCTGGGTAACTTCGGCCGAAGTCATAATAGTAATGCCAGCTTTTTTAAACGAGCGTGCCAGTTGTTTGGAAACATCTACATCTTCTACCGGTACAATATTGGGCATGTACTCAACAATGGTTACATCGGTGCCAATGGTATTGTAAAAATAGGCAAATTCCACACCTATGGCTCCCGAGCCTACCACCACCATTTTCTTTGGTCGGTCTTTTAGGGTCATGGCCTGGCGGTAACCAATAATTTTTTTGCCGTCAATTGGTAGGTTGGGCAGCTCTCTGGAGCGCCCTCCGGTAGCTACAATTATATGTTCTGCACTGTAATCTACCGTTTTTCCATCGGTTTCCACAGCCACTTTTTTGCCTGCCTTTAGCTTGCCAAAGCCTTTAATTTGGGTAATCTTATTTTTCTTAAACAAAAATTCAATGCCATTGCTCATGGCTCCGGCTACATCACGGCTTCGTTTAACCATACCGGCAAAATCTACAGTAGCTTCTTTTACATGAATACCGTAATCGTTGGCATGTTGTATATACTCAAATACATTGGCGCTTTTAAGTAATGCTTTGGTAGGAATACACCCCCAGTTAAGGCAGATACCCCCCAGTTCGGCACGCTCTACTACGCCTACATTCATGCCTAATTGCGATGCTCTGATAGCTGCCACGTATCCACCGGGGCCGCTTCCTATTACGATTAAATCAAATTTAGTATCTGCCATTGTAGTAATATTTTAATAAGATGTTAGTTCTTGTTAGTATGCTTTTTAAGCACTTTGTTTTTAGACTGCAAAGTTAGAATTTTTACAGCTAATGCAAAGGTATGCACCGCTTGAAGTACAGTTTTGTAGGGCTTCTTGGTTTCTTTTTACTTAAAACCCTATTTTTGCCGCCAACATTACTTAGGAACTATGAAATTACTCGAAGGAAAATCAGCGTTAATCACAGGAGCATCAAAAGGAATTGGACGAGCCATTGCTTTAGCCTATGCCGAGCATGGAGCCAATGTGGCGTTTACGTACTTATCTAGTGTAGAAAAAGGCGAGGCTTTAACTGCAGAGTTAGAAGCTAAGGGAGTGAAAGCCAAAGGGTTTCGATCCGATGCATCCGATTTTGCAGCAGCCGAACAGCTAATAGCCGATGTGGTAGCCGAATTTGGACGTTTAGATGTGTTGATAAATAATGCAGGGATTACCCAGGATAATCTGCTGATGCGCATGAACGAAGAAATGTGGGATCGGGTAATCAATGTAAATTTAAAATCGGTTTTTAATACGGTAAAGGCGGCCAATCGTACGTTTATGAAACAGCGAGGTGGTTCCATTATAAACCTTAGTTCGGTAGTGGGTATTAAAGGCAATGCCGGGCAGGCAAACTATGCGGCCTCCAAAGCAGGTATTATTGGTTTTACTAAATCGGTGGCGTTAGAGCTTGGCTCAAGGGGTATTCGAAGCAATGCCATTGCCCCGGGTTTTATTGAAACTGAAATGACCGACCAACTCGATGAAAAAATGGTGCAAACCTGGCGCGATGCCATTCCTTTAAAAAGGGGCGGCACTCCTGAAGATGTAGCCAACCTTGCGGTATTTTTGGGTTCGGATATGTCGAGCTATATAAGCGGCCAAACCTTGCAAGTGGATGGCGGTATGCTTACTTAGAAGAAATTCTCCATTACATCTTTTCAAAATTTTATTGGCATTGTTTAGGCTGAAATTGGCAAAGTAAACTACTACTAAATTTTCTTGCATTAAAGTTATAAATTATGTAAATTTATAACTCATTAACCGTTTCATATTTTTATCAAACCAGTTTCTATTATGGCAGACATACCTCCTATTTCAAGCAATGTATGGGGTAAAGTAGTGAGCAATGCTACTACGTTACAACTCAACTCCTTTGCTACCAAAATGCTATTGGCACGTATTGTGTCTAAAGAAAAAAGCAATAACCAATTTAGCCGTGAAAGTTATGAACTGATTGCTGATTTCTTTAACAAAAACCATGATGTGCCCAAAATAGCACAAGACCTTGACCTTATTAAATCCTTATAAAAATGATAAACAACGATATTTATTCGCTCGATGAAATAACTGCGCTGGTAGCGCAGGGTGTGCCTCTTATTTTGGCCGGAGATGAGAAAGTGCTTAGCAAAGTGCCAAAGGGTAATTGGATAGGCGGTACCATTCCTTACTTTATTACGCAAAAGGGCGGAGCCTTTACGCAAGAAAAAATATTTGCTACCAAAATACCGGAAAGTGCCGAATGTGTAACCAGTAAATTATATACTACAGATACCATACATAATGTATTTAACGATGCCCCCGACAACGGGTTTTCGGTTATTATTATACCGGCCAGTAGCCAAATCCATAGCGATTTTGCCTTGCGTAGCTCAACCTATAAAAACTATGCTGCCTCACCTTTAATTGGTTGGATTTCAGGCGTATCGCTTGATGAACTAGGCGAAGCAACTCCTAAAGTAGCTAATGGAAATTTAGGCCAATTTGATGAAAAAGGGGCCGTAGTGATGCATGTTACGTTGCCTAAGAACCAATTTGCCGATATTGGAATTGTGAATATTTTTGAACAAGGTACCGGTGATGTACTTAGGGTAGAACAAGATGGGTTTAGTTTTGAACATGTACTGGTAAACGGTAAAAAGCAAAATTTTGCCACCTACTTAAAAGAAGGAGGTTACGATACCAAATTGCCGGTGGTAGCCGATTTTATGGGTTCTAAAATAAATACCAGTTTCCAGGCTGTAAACGATACCACCGTAGATTTTTATGCGCCCTTGTTTAAAGACATTGAATACCGGTTGGCCAAACCGGTGCCCGATTACATAAACACCTTCAACAGCATGATTCCGGAGATGAATAAAAGCTCAGTAGCCTTTTCGTGTAATTGTATTTTAAACTATTTATATGCC
This sequence comes from Cyclobacteriaceae bacterium, assembly GCA_026994125.1. Taxonomy (GTDB): domain Bacteria; phylum Bacteroidota; class Bacteroidia; order Cytophagales; family Cyclobacteriaceae; genus JAKISE01. Next base: position 4,238 of record JALWRJ010000353.1, read on the forward strand.
GAGTTGGAGGGTAAACAAACCGGTGGTTTTACCGGCCCTATTACATTTGGTGAAGTGGCCTATCA
>JALWRJ010000354.1 GCA_026994125.1 Cyclobacteriaceae bacterium
TAGCCCACAGCAGGTAAGCCAAAATTTGCAACAACTAAAAAGCTTGGGGGTTAAGGTGGTAGATTTTACCGGAGGCGAACCCTTACTGCACCCCCAACTGGCCGAATTTTTGGCCGAAGCAAAGCGGTTAAAGCTCATAACTACTGTAACTACCAATGGTCTTTTATACCCCAAAAAAGCTAAGGAACTTGCCGGCCTGGTTGATATGCTGCATTTTTCGCTCGATTCGGCCCGGGAAGAACAGCACAACCAATTGCGCGGAGTAGCCTGCTTTAACAAGGTTATGGAATCGATAGAGATGGCCAAAACGCTGGGCGAGCGCCCCGACATACTGTTTACCGCTTTTAAAGGCAACCTCGACCAACTAAAACCTGTGTACGAACAAATAGCCCGGCCTAACCGCTTATTGCTTATTATAAACCCGGCTTTTGAGTATAATGGCTTAGGGGTAGATACTAACTTAACCCCGACTGAACTTGACACCCTGGCTGCCTGGGGAAACAAAAAAGGGGTGTACTTAAACCATGCCTTTATAGCACTTAGAAAAGCCGGGGGCAATAATATTGCGCATCCGGTGTGCAAGGCTGCCAGCAGCACCTTGGTTATTTCCCCCGATAATAAATTAATTTTGCCTTGTTACCATTTAGGCAAGGAAGCCCTCCCCATAGAACAAAACCTGGCAGCGCTATATCGTTCACCAAGGGTAAAAGAACTAATTAAGCAAGAAGGAAGGCTTCCTGAATGTGCCGGATGCACCATTAATTGCTATATGCAACCCTCCTTTACGGTAGAAATATCCAAGTACTGGTTTAAAGCTGTTCCTTCCACCCTTAAATATAATTATTATAAAAGCACCTGGAAACATCTTTTTTGATGGTAATTTCTTTTTATAATCAATATATTTGTGCCACTTGTAACCATTATTAAATTTACGTATGGGTTCTGTAATTATTTCAGCCATCATAGCCTTTTCGGTAGTTATTCTATTGTTAGTGCTAATTCTTTTATTTGCACAATCTAAACTGGTACAGTCCGGTGATGTAAAAATTGTGCTCAACAGCGATAAAGAAAACCCCATTGTTACACCGGCAGGGGGCACATTGCTTACCACTTTATCGGCCAATAAAATATTTTTACCTTCGGCCTGTGGTGGTGGAGGTACCTGCGGTATGTGTAAATGTACGGTAGAAGAAGGTGGAGGTGAAGTGCTACCCACCGAGGTAGGGCATTTAAGCCGTGAAGAGCAAAAAAACCATGTGCGACTGGCTTGCCAGGTAAAAGTGAAACAAGACCTGGAAATTAAAGTGCCCGAAGAAATTTTTGGTATTAAAAAATGGGAATGCGAAGTAATTTCGAACTATAATGTAGCCACATTTATTAAGGCTTTTACAGTAAAACTACCCGAAGGCGAAACCCTGGATTTTCAGGCAGGCGGGTACATACAAATAGATGTGCCGCCTATTGAAGTTGATTTTAAAGACATTAATATAGAACCCGAGCCTAACGACCCTGCCGGGCCGGATAAGTTTAAAGAAGACTGGGATAAATTTGGTTTGTGGGACTTGAAAATGAAAAACGATGAAGAGATTTTTAGGGCCTACTCTATGGCCAACCACCCGGCCGAAGGCAACATTATTATGCTTACCATACGCATAGCTACCCCACCCTGGGATAGAGCTAAAAACAAATGGATGGATGTAAACCCCGGTATTTGTTCTTCGTATGTGTTTTCGCGTAAAGTGGGCGATAAGGTAACTATTTCGGGCCCTTATGGAGAGTTCTTTATTAAAGATACCGATGCCGAAATGATATACATTGGAGGTGGTGCCGGAATGGCGCCCATGCGTTCGCATTTGTTCCACTTGTTTCATACCTTAAAAACCAAGCGAAAAGTTACTTACTGGTATGGAGGCCGCTCGCGTAGAGAGCTGTTTTATGTAGAAGACTTTAGGAAAATTGAAAAGGAGTTTCCTAACTTCCGTTTCTTTATTGTACTATCCGACCCACTACCCGAAGACAACTGGGTAGAAAAGAAAGACATGGACGACCCCGAGGGAGATGGCTTTTTAGGCTTTGTGCATAACGCAGTAATTGAGCAACAGCTTTCAAAACATGAATCGCCCGAAGATATTGAGTTTTATTTTTGCGGCCCCCCAATGATGAACAATGCCGTACAAAAAATGTGTGACGACTGGGGCGTACCCCCTGAAAATGTTTCGTTCGATGATTTTGGCGGGTAACCTTCAGAAGCCCATAAAAAAAGCGCAAGGACTAACGTCCTTGCGCTTTTTTTATAGGCACTATTCGCTATCGTGTCATAAGGCAAGGCGTTTTTCTCAAGCCTTCTATTAGCTACAACTAGTTTTTATTGCTAGTGTTATATTTACCCTTCTTTTTAATCTTTATGTTTGCCTATTTGGTTTTTCACCCTAAATTTGTAACCATTGTGTAAGGTTTAATAACTTGGTTATATGAAAGAGTATTTAACATTGGCAGAAACATCAAAACTTATAGGTAAAAGCAAAGAAACGTTGCGTAGGTGGGACAAAGAAGGGATTTTAAACGCTGTCAGAGAGCCCGTTTCTAACTATAGGATGTACAGAAAGTCTGATGTGCAAGATTTATTAGGTAGTTTATTTAAAGATGTAACCAATGATGAAATTTCCAATTTTGTTAAAGCCGAAAACGAATACTCCGTATTAGAACTTTTTGCTGGTGCTGGAGGTCTGGCACTTGGTTTAGAGAAATCGGGTTTAAAATGCATTGCCTTAAATGAAATCGACAAATGGGCCTGTGAAACCTTACGAAACAACCGGCCAAACTGGAATGTTTTAGAAGGCGATGTTAAAAATTTCGACTTTTCAGGGTACAAAGGAAAAGTTGATGTTGTAACTGGAGGTTTTCCTTGCCAGGCATTTAGTTATGCAGGCAAAAAATTAGGGCTCAATGATGCAAGAGGGACTTTGTTTTACGAATTTGCAAGAGTTGTTCAACAAGTTAAACCTGCCATTTGTATTGGCGAAAATGTGCGTGGTCTTTTAAGCCATAACCATGGAAAAACCCTTAAAGGGATGATTTCCATTCTTGATGAAATTGGATATAAAATAGCTCCTGTTGAAGTATTAAAGGCAATTCATTATAAGGTTCCTCAAAAGCGAGAACGTTTGGTTTTAGTGGGTGTTCGAAAAGACATAGATATTGAGTTTGAATACCCAAAACCGCACAAGAGAATTTACACGTTAAAAGATGCATTAAAAAAAGGTGATTTATTCGACTGTAATGTTCCAAAATCTAAGGGAGTAAAATATCCGGAATACAAAAAGCAGGTACTTGATTTAGTGCCTCCAAAAGGGTATTGGCGCGATTTACCTGTTGATATTCAAAAAGAATACATGGGGGGCAGCTATTATCTTGGTGGAGGAAAAACAGGAATGGCTCGCAGAATTGGTTGGGACGAGCCCTCACTTACATTAACTTGTAGTCCGGCTCAAAAACAAACCGAACGGTGTCATCCAGATGAAACCCGTCCTTTTACTGTGCGTGAATATGCCCGAATACAAACATTCCCTGATGAGTGGGAATTTGCAGGCTCGGTTGCACAGCAATATAAACAAATTGGCAATGCCGTTCCGGTTAATTTAGGAATAGAGATTGGCTATTCAATAATTAAATTATTGAATAAGTATTACAGCCTATCAAATCCGAGGTAATAGCTGTAATTATCAAAAGTAATTTGATCAAGAATAGAACGGCTAGCGCCTTTTGTTGCTTTTTTTATCTCCTTAAGTGCAGAATTTGCTGACTTATTTTGCTCGATACCAACCTTATTCAAAAAATCGTCAATGGCAATAGGCAAAGCTTTGTATAAATCGTAAAGGGCGTATTTGTTGCCTGTTAAAAGTGCATAAAATTGGTCTCCCGAAATCTTAAAAACTCTACTATGACTGTATTCTTTGCCATTAATGTCTCCTACCCAATGTTCGTAAAAACTACTTTTAGCTAAAATTTGCACCCAGTAGCAATTCGCCTGCTTATAATTATCTGCATATCTTGCTAATTTTTGAAATAAAGCTTCAGCAGAACTACTATTCATTGTATTGTGCTTATTTTTAATATCGGCAAACAATGTATTATCTTCTGCTTTTATATCAAATCCACTTAGTTTTCCTTTTTTATAGCCACTAATCCCTCCAAGGATTTGTTCATGGAATGTGCCAATTGAGTTATTTATAGATTTATCAATTTGGCGTAAAATTTCGGTTTCTATTATATTTTCCTGGCTAATAT
>JALWRJ010000355.1 GCA_026994125.1 Cyclobacteriaceae bacterium
AGATGCCGAACGCTTTAATAATATTATCGCTCGTTTTGCCAAAGCTGCTGCTACTATGGCCACCAATGCTACGGTTTTTAAGCGCGATAAATATGCCGGATTTGCCCACTGGTTAATTTTTTGGGGCTTTATAGTGTTATTAATAGGAACCACCATTGTAGCCATCGATCACGATATGCTCCGGTTTATAGGTATCCATATACTCGAAGGCCCCTTTTATTTAGGCTTTTCGGCTGTGCTCGATGTATTTGGTGTATTATTTATTTTGGGCTTGTTTATGATGATGTTCAGGCGAAAATTGGCACCTCCTCAGCTCGATTATACAAGAGCCGATAAGTCGGATGCCATTTCGCGCAAAGGGTACACCACCGATGATAAAATATTTATGTGGTTACTGGTACTAATAGGAATTACCGGTTTTGTAATAGAAGGCGCCCGAATTGCAGCCGACCGCCCTGCCTGGGAGGCTTGGTCTCCGGTAGGGGTTGTATTTGCTAACCTGATTGATGTAACCGGGGTTTCTTCTAATAATGTACATATCTATACCTGGTGGTTCCATGCGGTAATGGTTATGTTTTTTATAGCTTACATTCCTTATTCTAAAGCCATGCACATGCTGGTTGATTACGCCAATTTAATGTTTAAGGACGATATGGCGGCTAAGAAATTACCAAGAGTATCGGAAGAGCGCCAGGAAGTTGGCATGGGCTATCAAAAAATAGAAGATTTTACCTGGAAAGAACTGCTTGACTTTGACTCGTGTACTAAGTGCGGCCGCTGCCATGTAGCCTGCCCCGCCCAAAATGCAGGTACTCCGCTTTCGCCTCGCGATGTAATTTTAGATTTACGCACCTTTGTAAACGATGCCAATGGTGGCGTAGCCGAGTGGTTTGGGCAACAAACCGGACTAAAAGAAAGTAAGGCCATTGCAGGTGGGGTTATTAGCCAGGATGCCCTTTGGTCGTGTACCAGTTGTATGGCTTGTGTAGAGGCCTGCCCGGTAGGTATTGAACATTTAACCAGTATTGTTAACCTGCGTAGAACACTGGTAGAAGAAGGCGACATGGAAGATATGCTGCAAGATACATTAGCTAATATTGGCGATTATGGTAACTCCTTTGGCCAGTCGGAGCGTATGCGGGCAAAATGGACTAGCGGCCTTGACTTTAAAATTAAAGACGTTCGCAAAGAAGAAGCGGAATACCTGTGGTTTGTGGGCGATTATGCTTCGTACGATGCCCGAATACAAGGCCTTTCGCAAAAAGTAGCTTCTATTTTTAGAAAAATGGGCGTGGACTATGGTATTTTATACGATGCCGAGAAAAATGCCGGTAACGATGTGCGTAGGGTAGGAGAAGAAGGCCTTTACGAAATGCTGGCCGAAGATAATATTGAAACCCTGGAATCGGCCAGGTTTAAAGAAATATTTACCACCGACCCACACAGTTACAATACCATTAAAAATGAATACCCCGATTTTGGAGGCGAATATTCCATTTACCACTATACAAGCCTACTGTTGCGCTTATATAAAGAAGGAAAATTGTCGTTTCCTAACCAATTAAATTACAAGGTAACCTACCACGACCCCTGCTACCTGGGTAGGTATAATGGTGAAGTAGATGCTCCACGCCAACTGCTCGAAGCAATGGGAGTTACCCTGGTGGATATGCCACGGTGTAAAGAAAATTCGTTTTGCTGTGGTGCCGGTGGTGGCCGCATTTGGATGGACGACTCTAAAATGGAAAAACGACCCAGCGAAATACGCATTGAGGAAGCCCTGGGTATTGGTAATGGCGTTGACCACTTTATTGTGGCTTGCCCTAAAGATTATGCCATGTTTACCGATGCCGTTAAAACCAGTGGCAATGAAGGCAAAATGCATGTAAAAGATATTATTGAGCTGGTAGACGAAGCTATGGGGGCTTAATAAATGGCCAAATTGAAAAATTACGTAAAATTTAGCTAACCCGCTTTATGTATTAGAACTTCGTAATGAGGAGTTAAATGGCAATAAATTAGGCAGTTTTATCGATTTTAGCATAGCACTGCTATGGTTAAATCAAAAAACTCATGAAATTTCTGATTTGTAGCTATTTAGGGCTTGCTGAAAAGGTTCCAAGGGTAGGCTTTAGAAAGATAACGTCATTCCTGCGCAGGCAGGAATCTGCCCTTGCAAATGATTTTGTAATAATTGAGACAAAAAATATAAGTTTAAGAGTATCTATCTTTATAATTTATTATGCCATACTTACTTATTCCTGCGCAGGAATGACGTGCTTTTTTATAAACCTTTGTCGGTATTCTCACCAACAAACAATAGTTGTTTATTGCTTCACAAGATGTATTAACTAACCCGCTTTAAATTTATTAGCTAATTTAATAAATCTAAAAAACACTAAAATGCCAGCCAATGTTAATCCTAAAAACAACCCAAACCAAATACCTGATGCGCCATAATCTAACTTAAAGGCTAAAAAATAACCTACCGGTAAGGCGATTAGCCAATAGGCAATAAATGTAATTAGAGTCGGGATTTTTACATCTTTCATGCCTCGTAAAGCGCCCAACGAGATTACCTGAACCCCGTCCGAAATTTGAAACAACGCAGCCACTATTAACAAACCGGAGGCTATCTGCACTACTTCGGGTTTATGGTTGTAGAGCAGGGGCAGGTAATCTTTGCCTATAATAAAAATTAGTGCAAACACTATCATAAGGGCAGTTCCCATGCCAATCAATGTGAGGGCTGCTCTTTTCATGGTGTGGTAGTTTTTTTGCCCCAATTGGTTGCCTACTCTAATGGCCGCGGCTGCGCCCAGGCCGGATACGGTCATGTAAGTAATAGATGCTAAATTAATAGCAATTTGGTGAGCGGCCTGGGTGGCAGCACCAATCCACCCCATCATTAACGCAGCCATACTAAAGGCGCCTACCTCAAAAATAAACTGAAATCCGGCAGGCACCCCAATGCGCAATATGTCCTTTATCAGACCAATATTTAAATTACGTAACCCCATACCACTGCGGTAAGCGGCAAACCGGTTGCTTCGTAATACATATGCCATCATTACGATGGCCATGGCTATACGAGCAATTAGCGTAGCCATGCCGGCCCCTACTAACCCCATGGCTGGAGCGCCACATTTTCCATATATTAATATGTAATTTAAACCAATATTGAGCACATTCGCACTTACCGATACCGCCATAGGTATTTTTGTCATACCCAAGCCTTCGGCAAATTGCCTAAACGATTGAAATGCTAAAAAGGGAATCATGGAAAAGCCAATGACAAACATATACGGGGTAGCTTGTTCCACCACAACCTCTTCCTGACCAAATAAATGTAAATAATTGGCCATCACCATAACTATGGCAAACAACACAACGCCTAGCAAGGTATTTACCACTAAGCCATGCCTAAGCACCTGGCCACATTGTTTTATGTTGCCTTCGCCATCGGCAAAACCTACCAAAGGGGTAATGGCAAAAGAAACCCCTAAACCAAAGGTCATAAAAAAGTAGAAAATAGCATTGCCTAAGGAAGCTCCAGCCAAAGGAATATAACCAACTTGCCCTACCATCATATTATCGGCCACACCTACCAATACATGGCCTAGCTGGCTGGCCATTACAGGCACTGCAAGGTTTACATTGGTTTTTAGGTGTTCTTTTATAGTCATTGGCTATGCTTGTAATAAAGTTGCCAAAAATACGGTATTTGTAGGTAGCCAAAGCCACAATAAAATGTATTTTAGTAAAATATGTTACGCTCGCATTTTACACCTAATATAATCGAGGCAGGCTGCGATGAAGCCGGTAGAGGTTGCCTGGCCGGCCCGGTAGTGGCTGCGGCCGTTATTTTGCCAAAAAATTATATAAATTCAAGGCTCAACGATTCTAAAAAGTTATCGGCTACTAAGCGTGTATTATTAAAAAACGAAATAGAAAAAGACGCAATGGCCTTTGGGGTGGCGTTTGTTTCGCCAAAAAAAATAGACGAGATAAACATTCTCAAGGCATCGTTTTTGGCGATGCACCGGGCAATTTCCAAACTACAAGTAAAGCCAGAATTACTTTTAATTGATGGCAACCGCTTTACACCCTACCCCGGCACCCCACACGAGTGCATTGTAAAGGGCGATGGTAAATATTTGGCTATTGCAGCAGCCTCGGTATTAGCCAAAACCTACCGCGATGCCTATATGCAAAACTTAGCCAAAACCTACCCCGGCTATGGATGGGAGCAAAATATGGGCTATCCAACCC
>JALWRJ010000356.1 GCA_026994125.1 Cyclobacteriaceae bacterium
CCGGATACCGGGGCAGCTTTACCCTCTGCCTGGATGATAATGCCGTAACCTACGATTATTATGAAGGAGCCATTGACATTAACAGCCTCATAGGCACCTGCTCGGCCGATGCCGCCTACTCTACCTACGGGGCTACTGCGGATAAAAATGCGGGATCCTGTTGGAATACCTCACCTAATTATAACCGTTGGTTTACTTTTAATGGTACCGCTACCGGCAATATGAAAATAACCATCGACCGGGGTGGTAGTAAAGGCACCATCAGGCGCATTAATGCGGCCGTATGGCAGGCCGATGGGGTTACCCAAGTGGCCTGCAAGCGCTACATTGGCAATGATGATGACATTATCCTTGAAATTGTCGGTGGCTTAACCAATGGCACTCAATACTACCTCTCAGTTGACAATAACTATTCCGGGTACCGGGGCAGTTTTACCCTCTGCCTGGATGATAATGCCGTAACCTATGATTATTATGAAGGTGCCACCCTACTACCAGACATACATAACTGGTGCTCGGCAAATGGTGCTTATACTACTTATGGAGCTACTGCGGATAAAAATGCGGCATCGTGTTGGAATACCTCGCCTAATTATAACCGCTGGTTTAAGTTTGTTGCCACTACATCGTTTATTGATATAGATGCCAAAACTTTTGGTTCTGAAGGTACAGTAAGAAGGCTAAATGTTGCACTTTGGGAAGCTAACGGCACAACACAAGTTGCATGTAACAGATATATTGGCAACGATGATGATGTTTCAGTAGGTTCCACTACACTGACCCCTGGTAACACCTATTACATTTCTGTAGATAATAACTATTCAGGTTATCGGGGATCGTTTACATTATGTGTAACCGATGAGGCAGATTATGACTTTTATGAAGGCGCTACTGAACTAACTGACTTAAACAACTGGTGTTCGGCCAATGCGGCTTATACAACGTACGGAGCAACAGCAGATAAAAATGCAGCTTCCTGCTGGAACACCTCACCCAATTACAACCGGTGGTTTAAATTTACAGCCATATCTGCTAATGTTACAGTACAAGCTAAAACCTTTGGTGCAGAGGGTACTGCCCGAAGACTCCAACTAGCGCTTTGGCAAGCTGACGGAACAACTCAAATAGCATGTCAACGTTATTCTGGCAATGATGACGATCTATCCATTTCTGTAGGCACGCTTACTCCAGGCAATGTTTATTATATTTCAGTTGATAATAATTACTCGGGTTACCGAGGCTCCTTTACCCTATGTGTAAATAATATTGATGGCACCTACTACACGCGCCAAAGTGGACTCTGGAACGACCCTAATACCTGGTCAACAGTAGGCTTTGGAGGCTCGCCTGCGGCCGATTACCCTCAAGTAGGCGATGTAGCCAACATTGAAGACAATACAGTAACCATTACAGGCAATGAAGTGGCCGCTGAAGTAAATGTATCAGTAAATGCCAATAATGCAGGAATAACCCTTTCAAATGGTTCCTTAACCGTTGCCGGACAGTTTAACACAACCAACCCAGGCAATAACTTTAATATTACCTATACCCTTGCCAATAGTACGCTTACCATAAACGATGATTTCACCCTCAACAGAAACGGTGGAAATGCACTGGTTTCGTTTACTTCAACAGGTTCTGCCTTATCGGTAAACAATAACCTTAGCTTAAATTCTACAGCCGGTACTGGCAATAACACCTTTAGCTTTGGTACACTTTCTACCCTTATTGTAGGCGGTAACCTTACCCTAAGCAATACAGGAGGGCCTAAAACAACCCTAAGCATTGATAATTCCGATGCTACCCTTACTGGTAACCTGGTGTTTACCGCTTCGGCAGATAATATGGTAGAGGTTGATCTGGCTAATACGGCTAACTTATACCTAAAGAATAATATTATTCAAGGCAGCCCTGCCTATGGCATTTTAGCTAGTACCGGGAACTCTACTGTACATTATAGCAGTAGTTCTAATTTGCAAACCGTGGCTTCTACAGCCGGTAGTGGTGGTACGGATGCCATTAATTATGAAAACCTTACTATTAATAATAGCCGTATAACTACACCCCAGGTTACCCTGGGAGGCCCCGTAACTGTTACCGGTACCCTTTCGTTAATTGATGGGGAGGTACTTACCACCACAACCAATTTGCTTACCATTGCTTCCGGTGCTTCAGTTGCCGGTGCTTCCATAGCCAGTTTTATTGATGGCCCAGTTAAAAAAATTGGCAATACTGATTTTGAGTTCCCCGTAGGTGATAATAATTTCTGGCAACCAATATCAATTGCCAATTTAACTGGTGATCTAGCCACAGAGTTTACGGCAGAGTATTTAGAGCAAACACCTACCAATAATCTAACACTCAAATCACCTGATCCTAACGGAGATTTAAATAATATTAGTGGCCTGGAATATTGGACACTCACCAATACCGGAACAGCCTCAAATGCCGATGTTACCTTATTTTGGAAAGACCAATCCCGAAGTGACATAGATGATGCAACCGACCTGCAAATAGCCCACTATACCGGTACCGAATGGGAAAACCTGGGACAATCTTCGATAAGTTTTGCTGATCCCGGATCGATAACTGTAACCGGAATAAGTAGTTTTAGCCCATTTACGTTTGGTTCTAAAAGTAATACAGTAAATGCCTTACCGGTAGAGTTAGTTTCTTTTGAAGCAATAGAAAATAATTTTAATATTGAATTAAACTGGGCTACAGCCTCAGAACTAAATAATGATTATTTTGAAGTGCAAAAATCTGTCAATGGTGTTGATTTTATACCCCTGGCACAGATTGACGGAGCAGGTACTTCCTCTAAACAGCACAGTTATTCGTATTTAGATAACAGCCCCAAAACCACTTACCAATACTACCGTTTAAAACAAGTAGATTTTAATGGAAATTTTGAATACTCTGCAACAGTGCTTGTTAAACCTACCGACCAATACACCAAAAACGAGTTGCTTATCTACCCCAACCCGGTTAGCACACAACAGTTCGAAATTTTTGTACCGGGAACAGAAAAAGCACAGGATGTATGGGTAATACTAAGCAATGGCGTAAAAAAAAGGTTGCCATTTACTGATAACGTAAATAAGCTAATTGTAAACTCAAGTGGTTTATCAAAAGGCTTGCTGATAGTACAAGTGGTTACAGCAACCAGAACCTTTTCGGCACGTATAATTATACAATAGCCCCACAGCAAACTAGCTATAAAATTATATTTTATCATTTTTTAAGTATAATTAACTAAAGGATGGTATATTTGTTAATACGCAACAACCAACACCGTACTTATGAAAACCATCGGCCGCTCCCTTATTAGTATTGGTTGGCTACTTTTAGGTATTAACTTACCTATAATGGCACAACAAGATGCTGTTATGTCGCAGTATATGTTTAACCAATTGGTTTTTAATCCATCGTATGCAGGCATAAATGATGTAACTAATTTATCAGTAAACTTGCGTTCGCAATGGAGCCACCTGCCCGGTAGTCCCAATTCGCAATTTTTTAGTGGTAGTACCTCTATAATTGGAGGCAAGGTAGGCTTAGGGGCTGTTTTAATTAACGATAAAATTGGTGTAAATCAAAACACACAAGTTAATGTAAGCTATGCCTATAAAATACAGTTTGCCGACAAAACCTTTTCGTTTGGGCTGCAAACGGGCATTTTAACTGCAAAAATTACGGATACCGGTTTAAATTTAAAAGTACCAGACGACCCGTTTTTTCAGGCAGCAACGGAATCGGCCACCAAGGTAAATTTTGGAGCCGGGGTATCCCTTATGAGCGACAGCTATTTTATTGGTATATCGGTGCCAAGGTTAATGAACACCAATTTTGAAAGTAAAAATATAAATTTAACCTATCAGCGACATTTTTATGTGGCAGGGGCTTATATCTTTCAGGTAAGCCCTACCCTAAAACTTAAGCCCATGGTGTTATTAAAAGCCGTAAAAGGCGCCCCGGTTTCAGTAGATGTAAATGCTTCGTTGCTATTAATGAATAAGCTATGGGTGGGAGCGTTTACCAACAATTTTAGTTCGCTTGGCGGCATGGTGCAATTCGAACTGCTAAATGCCTATAAAATTGGGTATTCGTACGAAACCCAGGGTAAAAACCTAACAGGTAATGGGCTTCCTACCCATGAAATTATGCTAAGTGCCGATTTAGCCTTACTTAGCCATCAAACCATCTTCCAACGCTTCTTTTAATATTTAGAAATGAATGCAATAACCAAAACCAATTGGCTTGTTACCCTAA
>JALWRJ010000357.1 GCA_026994125.1 Cyclobacteriaceae bacterium
ACTGGTTCGAATCCAGTAGGGCCCACTTAAAGGATAGTCAGTTGGCTATCCTTTTTCTTTTTTATGGTTCAGAGCATCCCGACTTATGGTCGGGAGGGTTACTGGTTCGAATCCAGTAGGGCCCACTTAAAGGATAGTCAGTTGGCTATCCTTTTTCTTTTTATGGTTCAGAGCATCCCGACTTTTTTCCTGCTCAGGGGGGCACCTGCAAGAGACGCTGAGATTTTATATTTTCCCCAGCTGGCGCGAGTTTGCAGCTCATAATCATATCAACTATTCTTATATCATACATAATCAACCTCTAATAGTTTTTCCCTCTGCTATAATCTAAAGCACTACATTTTTAATGAAAAAGTCTATAACAAAACCAGCCACTAGCGGACTATATAGATATTTACTGTATCAAGTGCAAGCCTGAGGGATGCCAAAGGCTTAGTTTATCCTATTTTACCCTTTAACTTATGGTTGGTACGCCAGCCGGCCATACTTACTGTATTTACATAATAAACAAGCACATCGGCCTGGTTTATGCCGGTGTCTTTATATACCCGCACATCGGCTTGCCCGGGCGAACGCACTTCGTACCATACATGGTCTTTACCCCGGGCTAAACCCATACTACTCGATTTAAACACTAACAAATCAGCTTGCGCCTGCACCCTTACTTCGTACATAGAAAAGTCGCTTCCTCCTCTGGAAGTTTGAAAATAAATATTTGCCATAACCAACTAATTTTTACCACTATGTTAGCTATTCAATAGCTATATCGCAACTTAGCTGTTTACTTTTTTAAATTTTACTCTTTAGGTTGGCAAGCCAATATATGAAGCGGTGGCTTTACTTGCTGGTTAAGCAATAGTATTTCTTGTGTTATAAGTTCTTGCTGGCTCCAGGGCAAAAAATGGTCTTCGCCCGGCAGGCTAATGGTTTTAAGGTAGCAGCTATCTATATGTTGCCTGGCAAAAGCCAGGTTAGCAAAAGGCACCAGCCTATCGGAGGTACCCTGTATGTAGGTAACCGGCACCTTAATTTTTTGCCAATCAGGCAGCATATTGGTAAGCTCTTGTACGTGGCTATATTTTTCATCGGTGGCTACTTTCCACGATTTAGGGGTTAGCCACCTAAATGGGGGTGTTTTACCCAACCAGGCAATGGATATTTTCTTTTCGTTGGCCGGGTCGATGGCCGGAGCAAGCAACATAAGCCCGCTTACATGCTGCGGATAAAGCACCGCCAGCTTAGCGGCCACAGGCCCACCGTACGAGTGCCCAATAACCAAGGTAGGGGTTTGGCAATAGCGTGCTAATACCGGAGCCAGACTTTGAGCTTGCCTGGTAATGGAGGTTTCTGATTGCCCAAAGCCCGAGTACCCATAGCCGGGCCTATCTACCGAAACCATAGTAAATAGCTCTGCAAGCCTGGCATCTTTCATAAACTGAAAAAAATTATCGGATGAACCGGGTGCCCCATGAACAAAAAATAACGTAGGTTTTAGCGCCTGGCGCCTGCCTACCTCAACAAACCGGATAGTGCGCTCACCCACCAGGGTATCTATAATATGGGGTGTAACACCACTATAAGCAAATTCGTTTTGAATACCTTTGGGGTTGGTTCTAAACTGCATACAGCTTGCCAATGCCAAGAGCCCTGCAAGGTTTATAAAACGAACCCAATGGTGTAATTTAAAACGAAAGGAAGTGAATACTTGCCGTTTCGTATGCTTTATGATGGATAATACATTTGCCTGCACACCTAACATGAATAGCCGTTGTTTCCTCCTAATACATTCAATAGTCAAATATACTAAAAAGCAAGGGTATAACTACCCTAGGCCTTTAATACTAAATAGGTAAGTTCCAGTGGGTTAAGCAACTCCAGCAATTGGTTTATAAATTCAGGGTTATCAATGGCCAAAATGTTCTCTCTTCGCTCGTGCGGAATACCAGCCGGGTACACCTCCTCGTATATTTCGTGCAGCATGCGTACTTCATCGGTATGTTTTCGCTTAGCTGCCTTCAGCATTTTTTTGGCCACACGAACCAACGATTGCTGCGCTTTAACCCGTTCACTTTCTACCAACCCGCTTAAGGTAGCATCTACCTGCTCGGCTTTTTGCTTAACGTTTACAAATACATTTAGTAGTTGTTCTTCTGCCTCTTTTAAACTAAGCTGGCCATTGGAACTGCTTTTAATATAAGTATTAATAAACAAATCTTTTCGAAGAAAGAGGTCAGGGATAGGAACATTGAGTTTATCCATTTTATGGCTGGCCCTGGGCGAAATATACAGCACAAAACTACGAGGCATTAACACAGGAAAAGCCAATTTAAAATGCTCGAACACCTTTTTTAGTTGAAACCAGTAGGCCAACTCCGATGGGCCACCCACATAAGCAATATTGGGCAAGATGGTTTCTTGATATACCGGCCTTAAAATTACATTCGGGCTAAACCGCTCCGGATATTCGGCCAGTTCTTCCTTTAATTGGTTTTCGGTAAATTCAATGTCGGTATCAACTACCTTAAACACCTCGCCTTCTTTCACCAGTCTGTTTCTAAAGGTATCGGTTAAATAAAATAAATTAAGTTCGCGCGGCTGCAATTGCTGCTTATAGCCTGCCTTTGACAAGGCTTGCGATTGCGCTTCAACCAATGGGCGCGAACTTTCATTAATTAGCTCGTCTTTAATTACCGGTAAAAAAATTTTTTTTAAGCGGGCATCATCGGCATCCAGACAAACCAATCCTTGATTACCCAAGAGGGTATTTACATAGGCACGTACGGCATCGGCCAACAACGTATGTTTTTTAAGTGCCTCTTCAAACACCCGGGTATTTCCGGGCAATTGCTCCAATAGTTCGGCCAGTCCTTCGGTAGTAAACCTGCCGGTTGCACCCCGTTGTGGCGTTTGCCATTCGTATTTTTTACCATGTATATACAAATGGTTAATTTCCTCATAATCATGGTCTTCCGAACCCATCCAATACACCGGCACAAAGTGGTAAGCAGGGTATGCTGCTTGCAACTTGTTGGCCAAATTAATGGTAGCCACCAGCTTATAGATGTAAAACAACGGGCCGGTAAAAATATTTAATTGGTGGCCGGTAGTTACCGTAAAAGTGTTTTTATCGGCCAGGGCAGCCATGTGTTGGTTTACAATATCCGGAGTTTCCGTGGTAGCGTATTGTTCTTGCAGTACTTGCACCAATGTGTGGCGATTTTCTAGCGTAAAGTCTTTAGCGAGCAACGTATTTTTTAGCCCTTCGAGAGTGGGAGGGTTACTGTAAAAAGGCTTTAATTGAGGGTTTCCCTCTACATAATCAACCATAAGTTGCGAAAACAACCCGGTTTCTCTAAAACTTAGCTTGGTACAATCCATATAGTTTATCCTTAGCAACCAATCTTAAACAGGCTCGCCTGTTAAATCAAACTCTGTGGCATCCGTAATTTTAATGGTGGCAAAATCTCCAATGCGCAAATAATGTTTTTGGGCATCAATCAGCACTTCGTTATCCACTTCGGGCGAATCGTACTCGGTACGGCCAATAAACTGCCCACCCTCTACCCTATCGATAAGTACTTTAAACACCTGTCCAATTTTTTGACGGTTTAGTTCCAACGAAATTTCCTCTTGTACTTCCATAATGGTTTGCAGGCGTTCCTCTTTTACTTCCGGAGGTACATCATCTTCAAAATTATACGCATGCGTATCCTCCTCGTGCGAATAGGCAAATACCCCCAGCCGTTCAAATTTAAACTGCTTTATAAAGGTAAGCATTTCGTTAAAATCCTGTTCTGTTTCGCCCGGATAGCCCACAATAAGCGTAGTACGTAACGCAATTCCGGGCACTTTAGTTCTAATATTTCGAATTAAAGCTTCTGTTTTTTCACGGGTTATTCCCCTGCGCATGGCTTTTAGCATAGCTGACGAACCATGTTGTAAGGGAATATCTAAATAATTACAAATATTGGGTTTGGCAGCCATTACATCCAGCACATCCTTTGGAAACCCGGCCGGAAACGCATAATGCAATCGAATCCATTCTATGCCCGGCACATCTACTAATTTTTCGAGCAAAGTGGCCAGTTTGCGCTTACCATATAAGTCGAGCCCGTAATAGGTAGAATCCTGCGCGATGAGCAACAGTTCTTTTACTCCATTTTTGGCCAGGTGGTGTGCCTGCTGCACCAAATCTTCTATTTTAACCGACACATGCTTACCCCGCATAAGCGGGATAGCACAAAACGAACAGGGC
>JALWRJ010000358.1 GCA_026994125.1 Cyclobacteriaceae bacterium
CTCGATAATATTTCGGTTAAGGATATCCTGGTGGCTCGCAATGGAGCTGTTTGGTTTGCAACCTACGATGGAGTAATTAAAAAAGAGGGTAATAACGAAACGTATTTTAATACAAACAATGGGTTGCTTTCCTCTAAAACCCGCAGATTGCTCGAAGATTCGCAGAACGTAATTTGGGTGGCCTCGCGAAATGGAGGATTAAATAAAATTTATCCGGATGGCAGGGTGGAGTCAATCGATGTAACCGATGGGCTGGGCTCCGATTTTGTGTTTAGTGTTAATGAAGCTCCCGATGGCCGTATTGTAGTGGGTACGGCCAATGGTGGACTCGATATTATTGATACGAATGGAAGTATCCGCATTTATAAGCCGGATTCCTCTATGGCAGGCTTATCCATTTTTAATGTGTATATCGAAAACAATAAGCGCTTTTGGTTAGCCACTAACATAGGGTTGTATTGTTACCAAAATAATGCCTTTAGCTTAATAAGCATAAAACAAGGTTTACCGGTTGAAACCATTTTTGATATTAAAGAAGATGCCCAAGGCAACTTTTGGATGAGCTCTATTTTAGGGCTAATTAAAGTAAGAAAACAAGACTTATTGCAATGTATTGAAGGTAAAATAACAACCTTAAATACCTTATTGTTAGATGATGCAGAGGGCATGGTAAGCCGCGAATGCACCGGAGCTACCAGAATGTTAAAAACGGCAGATGGGCGCATTTGGGTGCCAACCATAGGTGGGGTGGCCATTGTAAACCCAAAAAAAATGATTTTAAATACGAAAGAACCCTCCGTTTTTATCGAAGAAATAATTGTAGATGATACGCAATTGCAAGGGGTTACTTGTTGCGATACAGAAAAACTGCTTACCATTGAACCCGGCCATCGCAACTACAAAATAAATTTTACCTCGCTAAGTATGTATTCGCCTAAAAAGGTTAGGTTTAAGTATATGCTGGTGGGGTTTGATGATGACTGGCAGCCGGTAACTTCCGAAAGGCAGGCAAAATACACTAATTTGCCTTATGGGCAGTACACGTTTAAAGTGTTAGCTGCTAATAATAATGGGGTTTGGAGTAAGCATTATGCTTCGGTAAGTTTTGAGATAGAACCGTTTTTTTATGAAACCAAGTGGTTTGTTGTATTGCTTATTCTTACTTTCATTATTTTTACCTATGCCATTTATACCTACCAAACTAAAGAGGTAAACGAACGTAACCGGGAGTTGGTTAAACTAAATGCTGAGCTCGATACGTTTGCTTACAGTGTATCGCACGATTTAAAAGCACCTCTGGCTTCCATCCAAGGGTTATTAAATATTGCTAAACTGGAGCAAGGCGATAATGCCCTGGAGTATTATAAACGCATTGAACACAGTGTAGAAAAATTGGATAGTTTTATTAAGGATATTATTGATTATTCTAAAAACTCCCGGATGGAGGTGAAGAAGGAACCTGTAAAGGTGAAGCAAATGATAGCAGATATGCTCGATGGGCTAAGCTACTTTGGAGGTGATCATAATGTAGCGTTAACCAATGATATTGCCGATGATTTAACAGTTACTATTGATAAAACCCGGTTTACGTTTATAACCAATAACCTGCTAACCAATGCCTTTAGGTATGCCGATAACTCCAAGCCCAACCCCTATGTTAAAGTAAGTGCATGGGCAGATAAGGGTAAATTACACCTGGTTGTTGAAGACAATGGGCAGGGTATTAAGCCTGACATGCAAGCTAAAGTGTTTGGCATGTTTGTTAGAGCCAACAAAGAGAGTACTGGTTCTGGCCTAGGCCTTTACATTGTTAAAGAAAGCCTCGAAAAAATGGGAGGCACCATAACCATGCAATCGGTACACAAACAAGGAACTACCTTTACCGTTAGCATACCTATTTAATAAATACTATTGTTACAGTACCGAAGCCGTTCTGGGGGTGGTTAAAAGTTGTTTAAAACCTACCCATTTGTCTTTGGTGCTGCGTCCAAACTCATCTACAAAGGTTTTCATGCGCTGCTCGCCAAAGCTATAATTAATTACATAGCTGCGGTAGGTATCGTAAAATTTTACACGTTGCATTGCACGCCCGGGCGAGAACAATAAGTAATGCTGTATTAGTTTGGAAGCTTCCTCTTTTGTAATTTGCCCATCCAGGTAATTGCGAGCAATGGAAATTTCTGCAAAATTAAGCTTTTTTCGCACGGCCTGTATGGTAAAGTAGGTTTTAGCCAGTTTAGGGTTTATGCCTGCCAAAGGAAATAAAACTTCTTTTTCAAATGCTAAGCGTTCGGTACCCGGAAAAACCATTTCAATACCCAGGTTAGCACTTCCTTCGGCAATAAACGATTGCGGGCTAAACAAGGGGTAAATGCTCATTTCTACCCATCCTTTTTTATTTACCAGTTCTTTTTCCAGCATTACATTTAATACATGATGCCCGGGGTACCCCTCATGACAAGCCAAATCAATGGCACGTTCTATGTATATAGGAAAATCGGTGTTTATTTGTATCAGGCTTTTGTAGTTGCCTTGGTACCAATTGTAGCCGCTCCAGGGTTTTTGGGTTACATAGCTAATTTCAAAGGTTTCGTTGGCAGGAAGTGCAAGCTGTAAATGAGTGCGTTTTCGTGCTTCAGCAATGGCTGTGTTAAACACGGTATCAAGCTTGGCTGGGGGTATAATAAATTGCTTGCTATACATTTCATAGCGATCACTCAGGTTTCCCTTGCCTGGCACTAATGTATCGAGTAAATTAATAAGCGAATCAAAATAAGCTAAAGGTTGGTGTGGTGGTGCTACATCGTACAACTGTTTAGCTTCCTTATCAAAACCAATCTGTTTACCAGCCAGCAATTCAAGGCGTGTAGCAGTGGCTTGCAGTTGTTTCTGCAAAAAGTTCTTGCGTAGTTTCACGTCAAGCTTACCACTTATTGGGTCAAGCAGTGCAATGCGTTGCAGTAAGTCATTTACCTGCCATTTTAGTTTTTGGTAGGGCAGTTCACTGGCTAAATCGGTTTGAGGCCTCCATTTGTCGGGTCCGTAATAGGCATCCACAAATCCTTTATCGTAAGCTCCAATTTGCAGGCATAATTGCACGTATTGCGTGGCTATTTCGTTAAGCGCATCGGTAGTGGGCTGGTTAGGATGTTTACATGCTACAACCATCCAGCTCAGCAGTGCTAGTGCTAATAGGTTTTTTATTTTCTTCCATAATCTATTGTTTTTCAAAAAATTACACCTATTCATAAATTGTATTAGCTAAGTTCTTAACTATAATTTTAAGACCAATATTTGTGTTGTGTTTAAACTACCTTCTGCCCGAGCTAAACAATAACCCCAACGATATTTCAAACCCTGTATAATCTAATTTGGCATTGGGCCAATCTATGTTGGTTTCTTGCTGTTGGCCATTGGTATCAACTCCTTTAACGGAACCCCGCAAATTAAGTTTACTTCCTCCTATATAATAATTAGCCCCCACGGTTACACCAAACTGGCGGGTTACATATTGAATATATTCCACACCAAACTCATAACCATAACCAATCGAGTTGGTAAAAGTAAAATCGGAGTTTGCTACTTCTAAATGGGCGTAGTCTGCAATAGCCCGATCCAAGTTGCCATAATTTAGTTTGGTGCCAAAATTGTAAAAAGCAAACCCTCCACCTTTAAATAAAAGCATTGTGTTGTTATTGCCTAAGGTAATCACGGCTTCGAGCGGCACCATAGCACTAAAAAATGGCCCAACCATAGGCTTACGGGTATTTATAGGTACTTCGGTAACCCCCATGCCGGTCATTCTATACAACGAACCTCCGGTTTCAATACTAATAACACCCACCTGTACTAACGATACCCCCCTTATAGACAAGGGGCTTATAGGTGCTGAAAAATACCCGTTTTTAGGGATAAAAAACGAAGCAGAAATGCCAAAGTCTTGCGCTTGTGTGCTTACCAAACCTACCCATAGAATTGTCGAAAGTATTGTTTTTTTTACCATAGCTTGCATATTGCCTAAGCTACAATGATAACTACTTCTTTTATAAAATAGATTACTATATGAAAATTAAGCGAAAGGACGTAATTTTAAACTTTACTATTCCTAAAATATTATGCGTTTAATAGCTGTCTTCTGCCTTGCAACTTTCATTTCTTTTGCCTGCCAACAACAAGAAATACATCCACCGGCCGATTTACTACTTTATAATGGCACTATTTATAC
>JALWRJ010000359.1 GCA_026994125.1 Cyclobacteriaceae bacterium
GCCTTACAGGGCTAACGGTAAGCACTATGCTTAGTTTGGGGTTAAAAGAGCTAAGCAAATTTAAAAGCGTATCGAAAACAGGTTGGGTTTGTGCACTTGTAAGTAGGCTTTTGGTAAATTCTTTTTGCGGTATTTTATGGCAATTTGCCACTTGAATACCCTGTTTGGTGTGAGTGTAAACCCACGAAGTGCCAAAGGTTAAGATAAGCCAGTTGGCCGTTTTTAGCGAAGCATGTAGTTTGTTTAAGGCATCGTTTATGGCTCTTTCTACCTCTTTTTTGCTCGTGCCGTTCATGGCCGAATGGACAAGTAAATTAAGGTGCTGTTGTTGAAATTCGGTATAAGTGGTGGCCGGGGGGCGGGTGTTGGTAATGGCGTAAGTAAGTATGCGGGCAATGGAAAGGGGGTCGTATAAAATTCCCACCGGGTTGGCCAGGGTACTAAACTTGTTTGAGCTTAGTTTTTGTGCCATGGTATTGGCAAAGCATGAGCCCATGGTAACCATGGAATGCCCCAGAGTAATTTTTTTATCAGCTTTTTGAACTGCTAGCTCGGTTCTAAACTTCATGGTGCAAAGGTAAGCTAATAAAAAAAGGCTGCTCGTTTAAAAGCAGCCTTTTCTTGTTGATTATGTGCAAGCTATTCGGCTACTACCGAAAACTTAATAGATGCTTTTACTTCTCTGTGCAAATCTACTGTAGCTTCGTAATCGCCCAGGGTTTTAATTTCCCCTTTAAACGAAATGCGTCTTCTATCTACATCGTACCCATTTTCTTTAAAAATTTCGGCAAGTTGGTTAGAGGTAACTGCACCAAAAATTTTTCCGTTTTCACCGGCTTTGGTTCCAATTTTAATGGTTAGCGCCTCCAGCTTAGCGGCTAACTCTTGGGCGTCATTTTTCAATTTTTCAGCCTTGTGAGCAGCTTGCCTGATATTTTCGTCAATCATTTTACGATTGCTTTTATTTGCTAAAATAGCCTGCCCTTGAGGTATCAGGTAGTTGCGTCCGTAACCGGGCTTTACAGTTACTGTATCGTATTTGTAACCAAGTCCGGGTATATCTTGTTTTAATATAATTTCCATTTGTTTATTACTTTAAAGAGTCTCCGGTATAAGGTAAAATAGCCATGTGGCGAGCTCGCTTAATAGCTTGAGCTACTTTTTTCTGAAATTTAATGCTGGTGCCTGTAAGTCTGCGGGGTAAAATTTTACCTTGCTCGTTTACAAACTTCATTAAAAAGTCAGGATCCTTGTAATCGATGTATTTAATACCGTTTTTCTTAAACCTACAGTACTTAGGCTTAATGTCTTGTCTGTTAATGGGTTCGTTTTGTAGTGTCATTATGCGGGTACCTCCTCGGTTTTTTTAGTTTTCTTAAAAGCTCCTTTTCTACGTTTTTCGTTGTAAGCTACTGCGTGCTTATCTAGCGAAATCGTCATAAAGCGCATAATACGCTCGTCACGTTTGTACTCGGTCTCAAGTTTGGCTATGGCCGTTCCTTCGGCCTCAAACTCAATCAGGCAATAAAACCCGGTTGATTTGTGCCCGATTTGATAGGCCAGCTTTTTTAAGCCCCAGTTTTCTTCGTTTACAATTTTTGCTCCATTGTCAGTAAGTACTTTGGTGTACCCTTTGACAGCATCCTTTACCTGGTCTTCAGATAAAACGGGAGTTAGAATGAATACCGTCTCGTAATTGTTCATTTGTTATGTTTATAATTTTGGAGTGCAAAAGTAGTTATTTGCTTTGCTAAACACAAATAAGATGCTATTCATTTTTTTGAGGGCCTTTAAAGACGTGCCATTTGTTAAAACCGGTACCCGGCATACAGACCTGCACCGGGAATAACATCGCCTTCAAATCTTATTTTTGAACTTGCTACCCCATACCAGGCACTTTTGCTAAATGCAAAATAGGCTCCGGCTGATAGCTTTACATACATTCCTTTTGGCTTACCCAACCTGTAGCTAATATTAGGGTAGGCAATTAAATCTACACTGGGTGGAGTCATGGGTTCTTTACCTATGGGCATAGTAAAAAAATGCGATGTTTCTGCCCCTAGTGCCAGTCGTGTAAAATTGTATTCCAGGCCGGTGTGCACAATGCTTGTGGGACCATCCCAATATGGTGCCAACATGCCCACGCCCAGGTAAGCGGTTATACAACGTGGCTTGGTTTGGCTGGCCTTAAACGCATAGCCACCATTAACTGATGCCCCAATAAAATTGGCACCTCCCAGTTGTAGCTCTACTTGAGGCTGGCCAAATACAACAGTGGTTAAAAAGATAAAGCCTAGAGGTAAAAGCGTTATTTTCATAATGGCAGGATTTTACTTCTATAACTGTAATGCACCCAACTTAGTATATTTTGTAGCATAAAATAAAAAAGGCCTTCTGCTTATAAGGTAAGGAAGGCCTTTTAAAATATTAATAGGTCATGGGTTAAGCTTCTACCGGTTCTTTCATGGTTTCAATTATTTCTTTTTGCACATTACCGGGTACGGGCGCATACATTGCAAATTTGCTGGCAAAGCTGGCCCGCCCTTGTGTAATTGAGCGCAACTTGGTAGAATACTGATACAGTTCGGCTTGTGGTGTGCGTGCTTTAATGAGTTGGTAAATGCCCACGGCCTCCATGCCTAAAATAACAGACCTGCGCGATTGCAAATCGGTCATTACATCGCCCATTAGCTCTTCGGGTACTTGCACATCCAGTTCTTGTATGGGCTCTAATAATTGAGGGTTGGCATGCAAAAAGGCATCCTTAAAGGCATAGGCACCGGCTATTTTAAACGAAATATCGTTCGAGTCAACCGCATGCATTTTGCCATCGTACACCATTACTCTAATATCGCGGCAATAGCTACCGGTAAGTGGGCCTTCTTCCATTACTTCCATAATGCCTTTTAAAATGGCAGGCAGGTAGCGTTGGTCTATTACACCACCAACAATGCAATTATAAAAAACCAATTTGCCTCCCCAGTCTAACTCCACTTCTTCTTTGCCCCGAATATTAAAGCCTTCGGGTTCGGGCATGCCTTCCTCCCAGGGTTCAATTTTTAAATGCACCTCGCCAAATTGGCCGGCACCACCGCTTTGTTTTTTATGTCGATAGCTGGCGGTAGCAGGTCTATGTATGGTTTCGCGGTACGAGATACGGGGCTGTTCAAACCGGGCTTCAATGTTAAACATATTTTTCAGGCTCCAATCAATTACCGCCAGGTGCAGCTCGCCCTGGCAAAGCAAAATGAGCTGTTTTAACTCGCGTGAATATTCCACTTTAATGGTGGGATCCTGGCTGCTTAGTTTTTTTAGTACTTCAACCAGCTTTTCGTCATCGCGTTTGTTTACCGCACTTACGGCACGCCTAATGCGTGGTGCTGGAAAAACAATGGGTTTTACGGTAAGTTTGGTGTTGCCTGCATACAATGTATCGTTGGTTTCGGTATGTTTTAATTTAAGCGATGCTCCTATATCGCCACAACTTAGTGAGGGTACAGGTGTGCGTTTGTGCCCATCCATCATAAATAGTTGGTTGATGGTTTCCTCATCTCCGGTACGGCTGTTGGTTAGTTTGTCGCCTTGTTTTAAAGTGCCTGATTTTACTTTAAAAAACGATAATTGCCCCAAATTACTTTCGTGCATGGTTTTAAATACAAACAGGGCAGTGGGGTTTTTAGGGTTACATACTATGGGAGTGCCATCTACACTTTGGCTTTCGGGCATATCCGAAGCTGCCGGGCAAACATTATCTATAAAGCCCATTAGGCGGCCACTGCCCATATCTTTTTCGGCCGATACGCAAAACACCGGAAAGAGTTCGTGGTGCATCATTCCCAATTTAATGCCCTGGCGCATTTCGTCTTCGCTTAGGGTGCCTTTGTCAAAGAAAAGTTCCATTAAGGTTTCATCGTTTTCGGCTGCTTTTTCCACCAGTTCGTTATGCAAGGTATCTGCTCGTTCCTGCTCAGGCTCTGGGATATCCAATTTTTCCGGTTTTCCGCCTTCGGAGCCAAATTTGTACATCTTCATTTTTAGTACATCAATAATGCACTGGTGGCCTTCTTGCGTTATAGGGTATTGTACTAAGGTGGTGTTTTTGCCAAATTGTGTTTTTATTGATTGGAATGCATCTTCAAAATTAGCTTTTGGATGATCTATTTGGTTAATAACAAATAGGGTAGGTTTACGAAACCTGTCTGTATAATTCCATATTATTTCG
>JALWRJ010000360.1:0-5151 GCA_026994125.1 Cyclobacteriaceae bacterium
ATATCTGCTTGTCGGGTATGCGAAGCCAAATCCTGGGTATGGATATGGCATAAAGTTACGGTGGCATCACCTGGCCCGGCCAATAAAATACTCATAGGCATGCCTACAATATGGCTTTTACCCACCACCACACAGTGCTTACCTTTGGTTTCTATTTTATAGCGTTGTAGCAGTTCAATTATCCCCATGGGAGTGGCCGGCAATAAACTGTGGTGTTCTTGGTCTATTTTACCAAAATTGGCAGGGGTAAATCCGTCCACATCTTTTTGTGGATCAATAGCATCAATAATTTTTTCTACTGAAATATGTTTGGGTAATGGTAATTGTACGATGTACCCATCTACGGCATCATCTTCATTCAAGCGATGTACTTCCTCCAATATATCTTCTTCGCTTACATTTTCATCATATCTTATCAGCGATGATTCGAACCCCACCATCTCACAAGCCTTCATTTTTGCATTAACATAGGTTTTGCTCGCTCCGTCTTCGCCCACCAATACTGCCACCAAATGAGGAGCACGATGCCCTTTTAAGAAACAACCTTGTACCTCTTCAGCTATTTCCTGCTCAATATCCTTTGCTACTTTTTTACCATCTAATATTACAGCCATGTCTCTTATCTAATATCTCTTGTCTAATATCTCTTGTCTAATATCTCTTGTCTAATGTCTAATGTCTAATGTCTAATATCTCTTGTCTAATGTCTAATGTCTCTTGTCTAATATCTCTTGTCTAATGTCTTACAACTCACACTTCTGCTTTATTAACTCCTTACTCTCAATACTATCTACTACTATCAATCAATCTGCAACACCGCCATAAACGCCTCTTGAGGTATCTCTACATTTCCTACCTGGCGCATTCTTTTTTTACCTTTCTTCTGTTTTTCAAGTAGTTTTCGCTTACGCGTAATATCTCCGCCATAGCATTTGGCCAACACATTTTTTCGCATAGCTTTCACAGTTTCTCGAGCTATAATTTTAGTACCAATCGAAGCCTGAATAGCAATTTCGAACATTTGTCGAGGCACCAATTCTTTTAATTTTTCGCACAGTCGCTTACCCCATTCATAAGCTTTATCTCTATGTACCACAGCCGAAAGCGCATCCACCGGGTCGCCATTAAGCATAATATCTAATTTAACCATGTTAGATTGCCTAAATCCAATTAGTTCATAATCTAACGAAGCATACCCACGCGAAATAGTTTTTAGCTTATCAAAAAAATCGAACACTATTTCGCCCAGGGGCAATTCAAAGGTAAGCTCAACTCTATCAGCAGTTAAATATACCTGGTTTTTAATTTCGCCCCTTTTGTCCATGCACAACGAAATTACCGGCCCCACAAACTCGGCTTTCGTAATAATTTGAGCAGAGATGTAGGGCTCTTCCATATAGCTTATGGATCCGGGATCGGGCATTTCGGAAGGCGCATTTATATCTACAATACGGCCATCGGGGTACACGGCATGAAACTGCACCGAAGGCACGGTGGTAATAACGGTCATGTTAAACTCGCGTTCCAAGCGCTCTTGCACAATTTCCATGTGTAGCATCCCTAAAAAACCACATCTAAAACCAAAGCCAAGCGCTACCGAAGTTTCAGGCTCCCACACCAACGAAGCATCATTTAATTGCAGTTTTTCCATGGAGGCTCGCAACTCTTCATATTCCGATGTTTCAACCGGATAAATACCTGCAAATACCATGGGTTTTACCTCTTCAAATCCTTGAATAGCTTCCGCACAAGGCCTATCAGTATGTGTAATGGTATCGCCCACTTTTACTTCTTTGGCCACTTTAATGCCAGAAATAAGGTACCCCACATTACCGGCCGAAATTTCTTCCTGCGCTTCTTGTTCCAGCCTCAAAATGCCAATTTCATCGGCATTATACTCTTTACCTGTATTTACAAATTTAACCTTGTCGCCTTTCTTAATTTTTCCTTCCATTACCCTAAAATACACCTCAATTCCTCTAAACGAATTATAGACAGAATCGAATATTAAGGCTTGCAGAGGAGCTTCCGGGTTTCCGGTGGGCGGTGGAACACGCTCAACTATAGCGCGTAAAATAGCATCTATACCAATTCCTTCCTTACCACTGGCATGAATTACATCGGCAGGGCTACAGCCTAACAAATCCACTACCTGGTCGGTTACTTCCTCTGGGTTGGCACCGGGCAAATCAATTTTGTTTAACACAGGAATAATTTCCAGGTTATGCTCCAAAGCCAAGTACAAGTTCGATATGGTTTGTGCTTCAATACCTTGTGAGGCATCTACAATTAGCAAGGCGCCCTCGCAAGCCGATATAGAACGGGATACTTCGTACGAAAAATCGACATGACCCGGGGTGTCGATCAAATTAAGTGTATATTTTTCCTTTTCGTACACATAATCCATTTGGATGGCATGGCTTTTTATGGTAATCCCTCGTTCACGCTCTAAATCCATATTGTCCAGCAACTGCGCCTGCATATCCCTATCGGCCACGGTGCGTGTGGTTTCCAACAATCGATCGGCCAGGGTACTCTTACCGTGGTCGATGTGGGCAATGATGCAAAAATTTCTAATCTTATCCATAAAGTGATGCCTGCGAAACGAGGTGCAAAAATAAGATTAAAAAATTGATTTGACTTAGCCAAATTAAATTTTGATAGATTACATGATGACACAATTTGAATACCCAGCTACCTTTGCACAAAAACATCATGCTACTGGCTCAGAAAAAGAAACAGTCAAATATTTCAGAGTACCTTATATATATGTACCAAACCGAAGACCTCATCAGGCAGTTTAATTTTGATCTAAACCAACTAAACACCTATGTACTAGCCCACATACCGGCCTCCGAACAAGAAAAAAAAGAACTACTGCTTTGGTATGCTTCGCTTATTGAAAAAATGCAAAATGAAAAAATTCATACCAAAGGCCATTTGCAAGAATTAAACCAGTTAGTAGAAAAACTAACCAAACTGCACACGCAACTGGAAGCCACTAATGCGCCCTACCAGGCCATCCTTTCCAAAGCCGCTCCCTACTTTAGCCAACAAACAGAAGCTTCGGGCAATACCCTTACAAACCCGGTTCAGCTAAGCCTAAATGCTGTTTATGGCTTTTTAATCCTTAAATTAACCGGTAAAAAAACAACCAAAACACAGCAGCAAATGCTCGATACCTTTGGCGATTTACTTTCGTTTTTAAGCCATGCTTATAAAGATAACAAACATAAAAACAGCCTATCTGACTAACCTACCATACAAACTGTACTTCCTTGTGCTGGAAACTATGCACTTGGTTTTCTTCTTTTATTAACAATCGCCCCTGGGCATCTATACCTAAAATTTGGCCAGTAAACTCCCGACCCGATTTAAAATTCATTTCCTCACCTAGGCCCAGCAATAGTTGGTGATATTCTTCTGTTAGTTGCGCTTCCTTTCCGGCATTAAGCATTGCATAATACGAAGCTATTCCTGCCAAAACCTCTACCAGCATATCGTTTAATGGTAGGTTTTTTTTACCCAACCCGGCTACCGATGCCGCATGGCTACAAACAAATTGAGTTTGGTTTACATTAATACCAACTCCTACCAAACAGGTATCGAGGCGAGTGCCTTTTAAATTATTTTGAATTAAAATACCTGCCAGTTTTTGTTGCCCCACAAAAATATCGTTCGGCCATTTTATTTTAACTTGCCTGGTTAAGTGGGTTTGCAATGCCGCTGCAATACCCAAACTTACCACTTGTGTAAGCTTAAACTGCTGGTTTACAGCAACAAAATTGGGTTTTAAAACAAGTGTAAAGGTTAAATTTTGGTAAGGAGCGGCTTCCCAGCTATTGCCACGTTGGCCTTTGCCGGCTGTTTGGTTATCGGTTATCACCACCGTACCTTCTTCGGGTTGTTGCACCAACAAATTGGCTGCAACCTCGTTGGTAGAATGACAGCTTGGCAGATAATAGACTAAATTAGACCTAAAGCCAATATTGGCAGGGATTTTATACACTCTTTTTGTATTTTTGTGTTCAGAATTTTTGAGTAAGCCAAAGTTAGTACATGCGTAAAAGAGAAGAGGAACTATCGAGCGATAAATTAGCGCAATTGATAGTACAGGGAATGCAGGAAAAAAAAGCCGAAGATATTCAAGTATTAGATTTACGAAAAGTGAACAATGCTGTGGCCGATTTTTTTGTTATTTGCTCCGGAAGCTCAGATAAGCATATTGAAGCCATTGCCGACTCCGTAAAAGACGAAGTACACAAAATATGTGGCCAACTACCTTGGCATCAGGAAGGTGGAAACAATAAATCCTGGCTATTACTCGACTACGTAGATGTTGTATCGCATGTATTTTCGAACAATACCCGTGAGTTTTACAAACTCGAAAACTTATGGGCCGATGCCGAAGTTACCAGTGTACCAACTACAACTTAAATTAGTAATCATTAGAAAATAACGCATATATGGCGAACGGAAATAATAATAATTTAAAAGGAGGCGGCCCTTCAAAGCTTCCTCCCCCAAAGCAAAATTATCAACTATGGGTAATTATAACGCTCGTATTAGTAGCATCCTCTATTTTTTGGTTAAACGCCACCAATAATTTAGTGGAAATATCGGAGCGTAAATTTAAAGAAATGGCACTGAGCCACGATGTTGAGAAGATAACCTTTGTGCGTGGCCAAAACATGGTAGAGGTACAGCTTAAAAAAGAAGCACTTCAAAATGCTAAATACAAATCGGAACTCGAAAATCGGGTAACCATGGGGCAAAGCGAAGCAGGCCCTCAATATAAATTTAAAGTATTATCGCCCGAAAAATTTGACGACCTTATTAAAGAATTGAATGAAAAACTAGGCAAAGAAGATAAACTCGATTATAGTATTGAAGAACGAGGTGACCCAACATCGGTTATTTTAAACTGGGGATTTCTCTTCCTTATACTCTTCTTGTTTTGGTTTATGATGCGCAGAATGACCGGCCAGGGAGGACCCGGAGGCCAAATATTTAGCATTGGTAAATCCAGAGCCGCTTTATTTGATGCCGACAATAAAGTAAAAGTTACTTTTGATGACGTAGCCGGACTGGAAGAAGCCAAAGAAGAAGTAAAAGAAATAGTTGAATTTTTAAAGAACCCTAAAAAATTTA
>JALWRJ010000360.1:5161-15893 GCA_026994125.1 Cyclobacteriaceae bacterium
TTCCTAAAGGAGCCCTGCTGGTAGGCCCTCCGGGTACCGGCAAAACCTTGCTAGCCAAAGCCGTAGCAGGCGAAGCCGCAGTACCTTTCTTCACTTTGTCGGGTTCTGATTTTGTAGAAATGTTTGTGGGGGTAGGAGCCGCCCGTGTGCGTGATTTATTTAAGCAAGCCAAAGAAAAAGCCCCTTGTATTGTATTTATAGATGAAATTGATGCCATCGGGCGCTCTCGTGGCAAGGGGCAAATGCCCGGTAGCAACGATGAACGCGAAAATACCCTTAACTCGTTATTGGTAGAAATGGATGGTTTTGCTACCGACTCGGGGGTAATTATTTTGGCAGCCACCAACCGCCCCGATGTGTTAGACAGTGCCCTATTGCGCCCAGGCCGTTTTGACCGCCAAATTGGAATTGACAAGCCCGATATTGTGGGTCGAAACCAAATTTTTAAGGTGCATTTAAAGCCTTTAAAGCTTAGCAAGGACATCGATTCTAAAAAATTAGCTTCGCAAACCCCCGGCTTTGCAGGAGCCGAAATTGCCAATGTGTGTAACGAAGCTGCTTTAATAGCAGCGCGTAAAGACAAGAAAGCCATCGAAATGATCGATTTTCAGGATGCCATTGACCGCGTAATTGGTGGGCTGGAGAAAAAAAATAAAATTATTTCGCCTGACGAAAAGAAAATTGTAGCCTACCACGAAGCAGGCCATGCCGTAGCAGGCTGGTTTTTAGAGCATGCCGACCCATTGGTAAAAGTTAGCATTGTTCCGCGCGGATTGGCTGCTTTGGGCTATGCCCAATACCTGCCTAAAGAACAGTTTTTATATCAAACAGAGCAGTTAATAGACGATATGTGCATGGCGTTAGGAGGCAGAGCGGCTGAAGAAATTATTTTTGGTAAAATATCGACCGGAGCCCTCAGTGATCTAGAACGGGTAACCCAAGTAGCCTATAATATGGTTTCTATTTATGGAATGAACGACAAAATTGGCAATGTTTCCTTTTACAGTTCTAAACAGCAAGAGTATAATTTTAATAAGCCTTACTCTGAAGCTACTGCGCAAATAATTGACGAAGAAGTAAAACGTATTATTACCGAAGCCTATCAACGCACTGTGGGCTTATTAAAGCATCGTAAAAACGAACTGGAAATTTTGGCTAAAGAATTGCTCGAAAAAGAAATTCTTTACCAAACTGATTTAGAAAAACTAATAGGTAAACGACCGTTTAAGCACGAAACCACCTACGAAGCCTTTGTAAACAAGCAAAATGAGCAAGACCGCTTAGACCTTGAAAAAGAACTGGTAAAAGAAAGGGATGTACCTCAGGTAACAGATGCACCCCCGGTAGCCGATGAGGATCCGGCCTCGATGCCTACCGGTTCGGAGCCCACCTAGCAGGGTAGCTACGTTATTTATACGTTTTACACGTTTGGTTCATAAATTCTGCCTTACTTTGCAGTTATGATTGAGCTTAACCTGGAGCCGAACCCGGAAAAAAAACTATACTTTGCCTCCGACTTTCATTTGGGTACCCCCAACCTTACCCAAAGCAGGGCAAGGGAGCTAAAAATAATACGGTGGCTAAACGCCATCGAAAACGATGCCCAAGCCATATTTTTGTTGGGCGACATATTCGACTTTTGGTACGAGTACCGTAAAGTAATTCCTAAAGGGTTTGCCCGGTTTCAAGGCAAAATAGCTGCGCTTACCGATAGCGGTATCCCTGTTATTTTTTTTGGAGGCAACCATGATATGTGGATGAAAGATTACTTTAGTGAAGAGTTGGGAGTACAAATTTTCCATGAACCGGTTGCGCTGGCTATTGGCCAAACTAAGCTATATATTGGCCATGGCGATGGACTGGGGCCAGGCGATGGGCAGTATAAACTTTTAAAAAAACTCTTTAAAAATAAAATGGCCAGATGGGCATTTAGTCGTTTACACCCAAATTTTTCACTTAGTTTGGGGCAGGCCTGGTCTAAAAAAAGCCGCATAAACGGGGTTGGTTACGAAAATAAATCGTTTGGAAAAGACGAATTTTTATTCCAATTCTGCCAGCAAGTAGAAAAAACGCAACATTTCGACTATTATATTTTTGGGCACCGGCACCTGCACCTGGATATGCCCGTTGGAACAAACAGCCGCTACATTAACCTGGGCGAATGGGTAAACCACAGCCGTTACGCCATGCTTGAGCAAGACAAACTAACCTTAATCGATTTTGAAGATTAATTTAATGGTATGCATTGGGCTATGGATAGCCCTGGCTGGCAAAGCGCAGTCGTTAATCATTACCGATTCGGTATGTACCCAACTACCTATAACCAACTACTCTATTGACACCAAGGGCAACATATACCTGGCCTTAGAAGGCGGACAAATAACCAAATACAGCCCCACCTTAGATTCCTTACAAACCTATGCCCCTCAACAAACAGGTAGCGTAAGCCTGCTCGAAGCAGGAAACGGCTTCTACCTGTTTGCTTTTTACGATTTTTTTCAGGAATACTTGCTCTTAAACCGCTTTCTAAGCAATCCAACTCGCACATCGCTCGCACCTGTAGGCACTACGTACATCGATTTAGCCACCCAAAGCCAGGACAATAGTTTATGGCTTATCGAAAACGGAGGCCTTCGCTTACTAAAATATAACCCTATTTACAAAACCATTGAGGTTGAAACGCCCCTTAACACCATACTAGCACATACCAACAACCACTTTACCTATATAAAAGAATACCAAAACCGGCTTTATTTACTAGACCCCGAATCGGGCATTTATGTATTCGATAACCTGGGCAATTATGTAAAAACAATAAACATACGTACCCAAAAAATTAGTTTTTACAAAGAACAAGTAGTTTATGTGCAAGAATTAAAATTGGTTTTGCAACACCTGTACAGCGAGCATTTAGCTACCCTGGATTTGCCAAAGCCAATTGATGGAGCCTTAATGTACAGGAAAAACTCCTATTTACTAAGCTCCACCTGTGTGTTTAAAGCACAATAGCCGGCTTAAGACATTTTATTGACCACAATTATATGAAAATCAATGTTTTACTTGTATATTTGATTTCAGTTCTGATTGATTTTAAACTCCCCTTGTGTATTCGTTTTGAATTCGAAGGGGAGTTTTTTTATCCTTTAAAAATTAAATTACGGGTATCTTAAATGCTAGTAAAAAAAGAAACGCCTCGGTCAAAGGCGTTTCAAGGTCAAAAACTCAAAATAAATTAGGTTATCTCCATAACCTAAAATAACAACGGCATAAATATAATGAATGCGCCTGAAATTTTTAACTAATTTTAACAAAAACAGCCAAAAAAAAGCAATTATTTTTAAATTCGGACAGCCAGGTGTTCGATTTTAGTACACCTGTACAACATTGCTCAATAAAATGTATGTAATTTGTACCCAATAAGCCATTGCACAGTTTGGCATAGTTTTAACTATAGCGTTTACTTTTATACCCGTGGAAAAATATTTAGGAAAAATACTGATTATAGACGATGATGAGGATGTGCTATTGGCCGCTAAGTTGTTGCTAAAGAAGCATGCTCAACAGGTAACCATCGAAAAAAATCCAAAAAAAATTCCATTCCTGCTAAATAACGATACCTACGATGTGATTTTGCTGGACATGAATTTTAGCAAAGACACCACCAGTGGCAAGGAAGGTTTTTATTGGCTCAACGAAATTAAATCACGCGACCCCCGGGCAGTGGTTATCCTAATTACTGCTTTTGGCGATGTAGAAATGGCTGTAAAAGCCCTAAAAGAAGGTGCTA
The DNA here is from genome assembly GCA_026994125.1 of Cyclobacteriaceae bacterium. Lineage (GTDB taxonomy): Bacteria > Bacteroidota > Bacteroidia > Cytophagales > Cyclobacteriaceae > JAKISE01. Next base: position 8,949 of record JALWRJ010000360.1, read on the forward strand.
CTGATTTTGTGCTTAAACCATGGCAAAACGACAAACTGCTGGCTACCCTAAACACAGCCGTTAAACTTCGGCAATCGTACTACGAAGTAGATAAACTACGCAAAGCAAAAAAACAGCTCGAAGAAGACATAAACCAGCCTTTTAAGGATATTATTGGCAGTAGCCCGGCCATGCAGCATATCTATAAATTGGTAGATAAAGTGGCTGCCACCGATGCTAATGTGCTTATTTTAGGAGAAAACGGCACAGGCAAAGAGCTTATTGCCCGAGCTATCCATCAAAAATCGTTGCGTGCCGATAACGTTTACGTATCGGTGGATATGGGTGCCATTACCGAAACCCTGTTCGAAAGCGAACTATTTGGCCACAAAAAAGGAGCTTTTACTGATGCCCACACCGATAGAACCGGCCGCTTTGAGGCCGCCAATGGAGGCACGTTATTTTTAGACGAAATAGGCAATTTAAGTTTACCCCTACAATCTAAATTATTAGCCGCTCTGCAAAACAGAGAAATAACCAAACTAGGCGAAAACACTGCAACACCCATTGATATACGCCTGATATGCGCCACCAACATGCCTTTGCTGCAAATGGTCGAAAACAAGACCTTCCGACAGGATTTGCTCTACCGGATAAATACCGTAGAAATTAAATTGCCTCCCCTACGCGAACGTACCGAAGATATTCCGCAATTGGCCACGCATTTTATAACCATGTATGCCAAAAAATACCGTAAGCAGGTAGCGGGCATCCAGCAAGGCGCTTTGGAAAAACTAAAACTGTACAACTGGCCAGGCAATGTACGCGAACTACAGCATGCCATTGAACGGGCCATTATTATGTGCGAAGAAGAAGAACTAACCACCATGGACTTCTTCTTTTTAAGCAGTACAGGCAACAATAATTCCTCCGGAAACAGTTTTAACTTAGAACAAGTTGAGCAATCGGTGATTGAAAAAGCATTAGAAAAACATAATGGCAACATCTCAAAAGCAGCCAAAGAACTCGGCCTCACACGTGCTTCGCTTTATCGAAGACTTGAGAAATACGGGCTTTAGTAACTACGATAAGCATATTTTACTAAGGCTGGCAGGGGTAATGTTTACCATGTTTATTTTGGTAGGTGCCTGGATACACGGTTCTTTTTGGTTAACTATTTTACTTTTTTTGGTACTTACGGTATTGCAAATTATTAGCCTGCTCAACTACCTGCACCAGCCTAACAATGAACTAAAAGCCATTATACACTCCCTCGAAAACCAAACCGAACTTACCCCTGAATTTAAAAACTATTCAAATGCTTCGGCTGCTCAACTACAACAAGCCCTGCACCGTTTGTTAAAAAAACACCAAGACCAAACCCTCTTCAAAAACGAAGAATCGCTTTTTTACAAAAACATTGTACAACATGCAGGTATTGGCCTGATAGCCATTGATACCGATGGCAAAGTAGTGGTAATAAATAATGCCGCTAAAAAACTTTTACAAGTGTATGCCATAAAATACATTACCGAGTTGCAATCGTTAAGCCCTGCGTTAGTATCTTCTATTTTTAAGTTAAAAACAGCGGGTCGCGATTTGGTTAAGCTAAAAATTGATAACGAATTAGTGCAGCTATCGGTGTTTGCTATTGAATTGATGCTCAATAAAAAAACCTACAAAATGGTAACCCTGCAAAACATAAACAGCGAACTGGAAGAAATGGAAATGGATGCCTGGCAAAACCTGGTTCGTGTACTTACCCATGAAATAATGAACTCGGTTACACCCATTTCATCGTTGGCCGCTACCGTGGCAGACGACCTAAACCAAAACCAAGCCCCCCAGGAACTACTGCTAAGCCAAAGCGATAAAGACGACCTGCTGCTGGCCATACACACCATACAGCGTAGAAGCGATGGCCTTATTCGGTTTGTAAAAGACTTTAGAAATTTAACCCATATACCTACCCCCAAATTTGAAACCATTGAACTACATGGTTTGCTTAGCGAAATTCAGGTACTGCTACAACAAGATTTTAGCAAAAACAACATCGAATTTAGCACCTCGTGCCAACCAGGCAACCTATCCATAGAAGCCGATAAAAGCTTAATTGAACAGGTCATTATTAATTTAATTAAAAATGCCATCCAATCTTTTGATGAAGAAACCAACCGACTGATTGAAGTAAAGGCTTTTAAGGATACTAAAAACCGAGTATTGATTACGGTAAAAGATAATGGTTCAGGTATTGAAGAAGAAACCCTGGAACGCATATTTATACCTTTCTTTAGCACTAAAAAAACCGGTTCGGGCATTGGCCTTAGTTTATCAAGGCAAATAATGCGTAAGCACAGAGGCACACTAACAGTTGCCAGCAAAATTGATGAAGGTACAGAATTTACCATGCGATTTTGATATCGAACTTTAATTGATTTGCTTTGCATGACCAACCTACATCATCATGGAAGAGGTAAACGAAAAAATTAAACATATCCTGGTGGATAAACTGGGATTGGCCGAAACCGAAATAACTCCCGATGCTAATTTAGTTAAAGATTTAGGGATTGATTCCCTGGATTATGCCGAACTGGTAATGGAATTTGAGCAAACATTTGATATTCGTATTCCGGATGAGGATGCGGAACAACTAAGCACGGTAGATTCCGCTGTAAAGTATGTAAATAGCAAGGTAAGCAAATCATCCAACCCGTAAGACCAGTCTAAGATACCTAATACGTAGTCAGCTATTTTTTTCGTGAAAATTATACAACCGAGTACTGGCTTGCACCCAAGCCACATCAAACGGCATAGTTTTAGTATTAAAGGCTAGTTGCCAGGCATTATTTTGTACGCTCCAAACTACGCGTGCCTTGGTCTCGCCCTTACTCAATAAAATATCATCCTCGTACACCTCTTGGCCCAGTTTATCAACATGGCCGGTATATTGCAAAATAATATGGTTTGCTAAGGCCAACTCTCCTCGCTGAAACTCAACCTTACCCAACCTTTTCATGCGGGTGTTAGCAACATCCCAGGCAATAAACTTTAGTTTTCGCATTAATCAAATTTATAACTTAACCCAACAACCACATAAATTTGGTTATACCAGGTAGAGGTATTGGTGGTACGTTCGCCAAATAAAAGGTTTTCCAAGGTGGGGCTGGTTAAGTTAATTTGTTGCAACCCTCCGGATTTTAAACCAAAACCATAATCGCCTCCCAAGGTTAAGTGTAATTTATTTGCATTCCAAATAACCCCTCCGGTAAGGTGGTATATGTTCCAATACGACATCCTGGCATAAAAATCTTGCGTACGTAACTTATCTATTTTTTTTAAATAATTAAAATCGGTTCTGGCTCCTCCCATAAATGCCAGTCCGTCATTAATTTTACGGTAAATTCCTAAGGCCATATTTAAAATAGGTGCTGCTTCATCAAACACTTCTAAATTGGTTAGTTCAACTGCGGTTGTTCCTCTATTGGGCTCCTTAGGCACAACAACCCGCGCATACTTATTTATTTTTGAAAAATACGAAACCTTGAAGTTAATAATATTGTTTCCCCATTGCGATTGATGACCGAGTGCAATAATAAAAGGCGATTTTTGTGTTGTTTTTAGTTTTTCTCCGTACCTCGAAATCGAAATGGGAGGCAAAAAACCGGAAGGAAGAAAAACATTTATATTTTCAGAAACCGTGGCCGTAGCAAACAAGTTTACATTTAACTTGGGCGCAGTTAAATTAATAGCCCATTTAGTGTGCTCTAATTTATACACCATTCCTAATTGAAACACTAGCGATAAATTTGAAAAATTGAGTTTACGTGTAAGCCTTGAAAAAGCCAATGTATTTGTAATTAAACTACTATCTATTTCTGATAATGAAGCTTCCTGATTTAATTGGTAATCCTGAGTTTGGTAAGAACCAAATACAGATATCCCCAACCCAATTCTATTCCCAATTTTTTTGGCAGTTCCAAAACTCAACCCGTTTTCGCGCCTTTTATTTTTGTAAGCGTATTGCCCCAAGTACCATTCATCACCAGGGTTGGAGGTTAGCAAATCTACACGCTTGCTATTTCGTACATTAAACGAAATGTAAGACGAGTTGGTAGTCATAATTGAATACGTAAAGGTCCAATTAGGCAATTTATTGCTTTTTATAGTTCCTGAAACAGAGCCTGGAATGAGGTCAAAAAAGGTAGATTTAATAGGCAACCCTTCGCCTGCTCCATTCGCAATTTTAAGAAGGCCTCCATATAAATACCCTGTTTCTAAAGTAAGGTTAGTGTTTTCTACAAATGCTAAAGCCCCAGGGTTATAAAACACCGCACTGTTGTCTTTTACCCCGGCTGTAATGGCACCACTCATCATGGTAGAGTTAGCACCCACTTGATAGTTAGCATAATTTGATTCCTGAGCAACTACTTTAGTTGCTGTAAAAAAAATTAGAATAAATACAAGAGCTTTCATAGCTGGTATTAAATACAAAGCTAAGGTATAAAAAAAAGAGCATGTTTTTCTGCATGCCCTTTTTTACAAAACTTAACCCTAAAAATATGTTTATTAATTTTTAGCCAGTAGTTTGGCCGCCTCTAACAGGCGTATAAACTCAGCACGGTAACCAAACTTATCGCTACCTTTCGATTGGATGGCCAATTGTTCTACCCCTTCATAGGTAGCCTCACCAGCATACTCCGATTGCCTAAGTAGCATTCCAAATTGGGCAATGGCAGCCGACCACTTAAAATTATCAGACGCATAGGTATAGCTTTTAGTACTATTTTTTATAACATGTTTAACCAGCTTGCTCTGCATGCCTTGTGGAGCTTTATACCTGAGCTTAACTGTCATTAACTCTTGTTTATGGCTATTAGCTACGGGCATATTTGGTTTTTGATACTTCAAATTATCTACCGGTTTATTGTTAAAAGATACACCTACTGGTACTATCTCGTACAAAGCCGTAACGGTATGCCCGGCACCCAGTTCACCGGCATCTTTGGTATCATCATTAAAATCTTCATCGTTTAACAACCTGTTTTCGTACCCCACCAAACGATAAGCCTGTACCAGAGCAGGATTAAACTCCACCTGTATTTTTACGTCTTTAGCAATGGTAAATAAAGTACCTCCAAATTCGTTTACCAATACTTTTTTAGCTTCCAGTATATTATCGATGTAAGCATAATTTCCATTTCCTTTATCGGCCAACAATTCCATTTTGGAGTCCTTGTAGTTACCGGTTCCAAAACCAAGCACGGTTAAAAACACCCCGGATTGCCGTTCTTTCTCCACCAGGCGCTCCATGGCGGCATTGCTCGAAGCGCCAATGTTAAAATCTCCATCGGTAGCCAAAATAATACGGTTATTGCCTCCTTCTATAAACTGTTCGTTAGCTATTTTATAAGCCAGTTTAATACCCTGGCCACCGGCAGTTGAGCCCCCGGCTTCCAGTTTGTCCAGCGCCCTTACTATGGCTTCCTTATTATCACCACCGGTAGGTGGCAACACTAAACCGGCTGCACCGGCATATACCACAATCGATACCCGGTCGTTTGGCCTAAGCTCTTGCACCAATAACGTTAGCGCTTTTTTTAACAACGGTAGCTTTTGTGGACTGTTCATAGAACCCGACACATCCAACAAAAACACTAAATTAGAATTAGGCAGGTTTTTGGTTTCAATTTGCTTGCCCTGAACACCTATATGTACTAATTTGTGGCTGGGGTTCCAGGGGGCAGATCCTACCTCGGAGTACACCGAAAACACTTCGTTTTTTACCGGAGCAGGGTAGTCGTACTTAAAGTAATTTATCATTTCTTCTACCCGAACAGCATCTTTGGGTGGGGTTTGCCCATGGCTTAAAAACCTACGCATATTACTATACGAAGCCGCATCTACATCTATCGAAAAAGTAGATAATGGGCTGATTAAAGGATTTTTAAAGCCATTTTCGTGTATAGTGCTGTATTCTTCGGTGTTCCAATTGGGGTTGGGCTCGGGAGCCCCCGCATAGGTAGCCAACCCTACCGATCTGTTAAGTTTTTTAAATTCGGTAGGTGCTACCATGTCCATCACAACCTCAGCTATCTCCTCCTCGTCCTGTTCTTTTTTAATCATTAAAAAAGCCAGGTGTACTGTTAGCTTTGTTTGTGTACCTACCACAATTTTTTTAGTAGCATAGCCTGTTTTCTCAATAATTAAAATATCCTTAGCGCTAGCTACTACGCTAAACGCACCCTGTGCATTTGTAAACGTATAAGTTTTAGTGCCTTGTACGCTCACTTTTGCATTAATAATAGGCGTTTTTGTTCCTGCGTCAATTACAACTCCGGTTACTTGGTGTGTATTCATACCAAATCCGGTAAGCACTAAAACCACAACCAATCCAATCATTTTTACATTTTTCATAACTCATTAATTTTTGTTGATTTACCTGTAAGATGCAAGCCCGGTTTGTTTTCCATAAATAAATTTCATTTTTTTACTATCCTAACTATGAACATACTAGGCATTCCATCTACCTTAAGCGATAGCGAACTGATTGCCCGTTATAAAAAAACGGGCAATCAAGACTATTTAGCTGAGTTATTTAACCGCTATGTGCATTTAATTTTTGGAGTTTGCCTAAAATATTTGAAAAACGAAGAAGCAGCGAAAGATGGAGTAATGACTACCTATGAAATGCTGATTGAAAAATTAAAAAGACATAAAATTGATAATTTTGGCGGATGGATTTACATGGTTACAAAAAATTATTGTTTGGGCGAACTACGCAAGCAAGCCACTCAAACAGCCCATCAAAAAAAGTGGGAACAAGATGTGGAATTAGCCAATGAATGGCATCTTATAGATAACCACAACCTTGAAGCACAGCTTACGGTGCTGGAAAAATGTATTGAAACCTTACAAGACGAACAACAAACTTGTGTTCACTTATTTTATATAAAAAAGAAAAGTTAT
>JALWRJ010000361.1 GCA_026994125.1 Cyclobacteriaceae bacterium
GTATTGAAGGACACGTTACCTTAAGTTTTATCATTGATACCGATGGCAGCCTTACCGATATTAAGGTGCTAAAGGGTATAGGAGCCGGTTGCGATGAAGAGGCCATAAGAGTATTGAAAAAAATGCCTAAATGGAACCCCGGTAAGCAACGAGGCAAGGCCGTAAAGGTTCAAATGAGTATTCCCATTAATTTTCAACTAAACTAATAAACATGAAAAACGTAGTAATTGTTATCAGTTGCCTTACCATGGCACATCTAAGCACAGCCCAAACAACCGGAGCAGATGAAATTGAATCAACCATTGAAATTAATCCGGCTGCAACCCTACAGTATGAAGACAGCGTATTTACACTAGTAGATGAGCAACCCACTTTTGAAGGCGGTTTAACTTCTTGGTACAATTATGTATTTACCAGCATTAAATACCCCCAAGAAGCCTACAAAAACGATATTCAGGGTAAAGTATTTGTGCAATTTATAGTTAATAAAGAAGGCCAAATACGCAACCCCGTGGTACTAAAAGGGTTTAACGAAGCCTGCGAAAAAGAAGCCTTGCGTGTGGTGGCTAACAGCCCCGATTGGCAGCCAGGCAAACACCATGGCCACCTGGTTGATGTTAAAATGGTATTACCTATTACCTTTAAAATTAATTAAACCTCCAGGCCATAAACTCAAAACAACAAATTGGGTGTTAGAAGCCTATGGCGTGCTAAAAGGTAGCTATGCTACCTCTTAGCCGCTATTTTGTTAAAAAGGCTCCGTAAAAACATCCAAGCAGTATGTAACCCTCATAAATTTCAGTTCTTATTTAGTAAGTTAGTTTGTGTAATCCGAATTACTTTTTTAGTTTCAAAAAAGGGTTCTGAAAAGTAAGCATGCAACGGATATACTTGGTAGGGCAACCCCAATTCGGCCATTTCTTCGGCCACATCGCCACCCTTCAAGTACAGTATTTGCCCACCAGGTGCTAATTTATCTTTTACCCATCCATAAAAAGGTTTCATGCGAGTAACCGCCCGGCTCACAATCACTTCAAATTTACCTTCAATATGCTCGGCTCGGGTTTGTACGGCTTCTACATTTTTTAACCTTAGCGATGCCGAAATTTCCTTTACTACTTTAATTTTTTTACCGATGGAATCTACCAAAGTAAACCGGGTGTGAGGAAATAAAATAGCTAAAGGAATACCGGGAAAACCACCCCCTGTACCCACATCCAGCACCTGCTGTTGGCTACTAAACTTATGCACCCTGGCAATACCCAACGAGTGTAGCACATGGCGTAAGTACAACTCCTCAATATCTTTGCGCGACACCACATTTATTCTACTGTTCCAATACGAATAAAGGCTACCTAGGTGGGCTATTTGTTCTTTTTGAGTAGGAGTTAGCGCTTCAAAATACGAAAATATGAGTGAATAATTGGCCGAACTATGCATATTGCAAAACTACATATATTTTACAGAGGCAAGTTATACACCAGCCTGATATTAGCAATAGGCCCGGTTTTCATGTGGGTATTAAAGGGCACCCGGTTATCGCCAAAACTTAGCAGGGTTAGCTTTAGGCCCAACTGCTGGTCTCGGCTATACTGCTCGTAGTACCTGTCCACAGCCATACCCATGCGGCCTTCAATATGCAAATTGCCCCAAAGCCGATGGCGGGCAAACAAGGTTAAATCAATGCTACTTCGCTCAATGTAATCATCCTGGTAATTAGGGTGCCCCAGCCTATACGAAGTAATTAAAGCAAAATGGCTGAACCCAACCACCAGGTTTCGATGCACCTGATAAGAAAGCTTAAACGTAATAGGTACTAAACCTACCATGCTCCACTTTTCATTTATTTGCCAATTCACGTACACCAAGGGTGTTAACGAAGGCCCAAATTCTTCGGTATTATACAAGAAGCCATAACGCATAGTTAGCGATTCCTTGTATTTTTTTTCAAACAGAGCCATAGCACCCCATTGCACATTCTGGTAGTTTGGCCGGTAACCATCGGACATAAAGCGAGGGGCTAACAAAAGTTGAATTTTAGTACTTTCGCCTAAACTTTTAATCACTCCAGTTTGTAAAATAAGCCCGTGCAACTGCAGTGGATTAGCAATGGATATGGGTAAATCTGCCTGGTTGTAAACATACGAATACACATAGCTTAGTTCATTATACCAAATTAGCTTGTTTGAAAAAACAACCGGTATTTTAATGTTAGCCAAGGCGCCATATTCGGTACTATTACCGGCTATGGGCTCTCCGGCTTGTTGGGCAAAACCTATTCTACCCGAAAATGTGGCCATATCTAAACTGGATTGTGCCTGTAAAAATGAATGCATGGTAAACCCAATCAGTACACAGGTAATAAATGTTTTCATGTGGATTAATTTGTAATTTGGTGTACAGCTAACAACGCTTATTGCGCTTGGTTATAGTATTTTTTAATGATATCCTCGGCCGGTTTCCCCTGGGGCGTAAACCCATTGTGTTGTGCTCCTCCGGCATGGTGCAAGCGATGGAACCATTTCCATAAAAAACCACCAGCAAACCACTCTTTACGCCAATACGTTTTGTACAAAGCCTCCAGCGCTTTGCTTTGAGCTGTTAACGACACCTTAGCATTGGTATTTGCCTCCCAGGGCTTGTGGGTTGCCCCATCCATACTTCGATAGCCATATTCGGTAAATATAACCGGGCGGTGATAAGCAATTGATAGCTCTTGCAATTCTAGGGCAATAGGTTCCCAGGCAGCTAAAAGCTCGTCAGCGGGTGGATTTGGATCTTCCGATAACGGGAAATAGGCATTTACCCCAATGTAATCCAAGGCATCCCAAAAGGGAGTTTCGGCATATTCGTCCCAATTAGCGGCATAGGTAACTTTACCTGTATATACTTTACGCACATCCTTTATAAGTTCCTCCCAAAATGCAGGCCGTTCTTTTATAAAGGAGCGCCATTCTGTACCCACACAAAACACCTCTACCTGCTTGGTTTGAGCCAGGCGAGCAAAAGTTAATAGATAGGCTTTAAAAGATGCCTCGAATGGCCTCCACAAAGCTTTGTTTTCAAAGGTAAAATTGCCTGTGTACATCCCGTGGCTTATCCATACATGGGGCTTTAACATAACCTGCAAACCGGCAGCATGCAGCAAATCAATTTCCTGAGCAATACCTTGAACCGTTTCGCCCGCCCATTGTTGCTTCGTATTATAATGTAACAAGGTATCCTGGCCGCGCATAAAAGCATAGGGCATTAGGGCAACCGCATTGGCATGTAGCTTTTGCATGGCCTCCACATCTGCAGCAGTAAGCAAACGGGGTGCGGCTGCATAGCTGAGCCCATTCAACTTAGGTGCCTCGATAACCTGATGACCCGCCATGGGGGTGCAAGCCTGGCCCGAAAGCAAAATCCAGCAGCCAACAATAAAAACAATTCTTCTTTTCATGTTAAAAAAGTGAAAGATACAGGTTTTTACCTAAAACCACTTATCCTCTTCAAAATAATAGATGCGAGGGCAATCGCTCTAAAAACATAAAATTTTCCAAGTATATACCTGTTTTTTACTTGAAATAATTGCTAATTTTATAAATACAAAATAAAAGCAAGCTCATTTTTAGCTACTATTAGTTGGTACTAACGGAGCATATAACTTTAAACATAAGCTTATGGGATTTTTAGACAGTTTAAGAGGCGAGTTAATTGACATTATTGAATGGATAGATGACTCCAACAACACGCTGGTGTATCGTTTTGAACGCCACGACAATGAAATTAAAAATGGGGCTAAGTTGGTGGTTCGCGAAGGACAGGCAGCTGTTTTTATAAACGAAGGAAAACTGGCCGATGTGTACACACCTGGTACACATACGCTTACTACACAAAACATGCCTATTCTTTCTACTTTAAAAGGATGGAAATATGGATTTGACAGCCCGTTTAAAGCCGAAGTGTATTTTATTAGTACCCGGAATTTTACCGACCAAAAATGGGGAACTAAAAACCCAATAACCCTTTCGGATGCCCGTTTTGGCATGCTGGAAATTCGAGCGTTTGGTACTTATGTGATAAAAGTTAAAGAACCCACCAAGTTTATTACCGAAATTGTGGGCACCGATGGGCACTTTACCACCGAAGAAATAACCAATCAGTTACGCAGCCTGATTGTTACACGGTTTACCGATGCCA
>JALWRJ010000362.1 GCA_026994125.1 Cyclobacteriaceae bacterium
AAGTAGCCGGCACCACTTCGGCTCCTAACATTTTCATTCGTGCCACATTAGGTGCCTGGCGTTCTATATCTACACTACCCATAAATACTTTGCAAGGCAAACCTACTAAAGCGCAAGCGGTGGCTGCGGCCACCCCATGCTGGCCTGCTCCTGTTTCGGCAATAATGTGTTTTTTACCCAGGTGGCGTGCCAATAGTATTTGCCCCAGGGCGTTATTTATTTTATGGGCTCCCGTATGGTTTAAATCTTCGCGCTTTAGGTAAATATGCGTATTATAATGATTCGATAGCCTGGTAGCGTAATATAAGGGAGTGGGGCGTCCTACATAGGTATGCAGCAAGCTTTTGAGTTCGTTTTTAAATGCTGGTAGTTCAAGAACAGAACGGTAGTTTACCTGTAACTCCTGTATATTTGCATGCAGCATTTCGGGTACAAATGCACCTCCATAAGAGCCGTAAAAACCTTGCTTATCAGGGTGTAGCATAGCGTAGTTGGTTTAAAAATGAAGCTAATAAATCGATGTTTTTTATGCCCGGTGACAGTTCAAATTGACTGTTGAGGTCGAGGGCTTTTAGTTGTGGGTGTTCCAGTTTTTTTAACGCATGGATGTCGTTAGGCGCAATTCCACCACTTAGCATAAACGGTTTTGGTAACATATATTTTTGTAACAGTTTCCAATCAAATTTTTTTCCGCTGCCTCCGTACAATTTAGTGCTTGTATCAAATAGAAACATATTACAAGCTGATTTATAGGTATTTAATGAGTTAAAATTAAAGTTTTTATTTATCTGAAAAGCCTTAATTACAGGCCTTATTTTGTTTATTTTACTGCAAAACTCAGGCGATTCGTGGCCATGAAGCTGGATGACATCTAGCTTATAGTCTAGTATTTTTTGTGATACCTCTTGCAGGGTGGGGTTTACAAATACCCCTACCCTTTGAATAGGTTGCATGGGTTGAGCTGCTACTTGTTGTGGGTTGCCTACATAACGTTTGGAGTATGGATAAAATATAAATCCCACATAATCGGGGTTTAGCATATAAATGCTTTGCAGGTTTGCATTATTTGTTATTCCGCATATTTTTATCCTTACTGGCATAGCATAAACGCTTAAAGTTGTGAAGTAAATTTTTCTAACGCAGTTTGTGGATTGGCTTGCTTCATAAAGTACTCCCCCATTAGGAAACCGGAAAACCCATGCAAAAGCAATGTTTTAACGATTTCAACGCTTTTTAATCCGCTTTCAGCAATTATAGGCACGTTTACACAACCCTTTAGATCTTCCTTTAAATGCATGGAATGTTCTATATTTACTTCAAAGTTGCGTAGGTTTCGGTTGTTAATTCCTATTAAGGATTCCAGGCCGTTGAGCTTATCGATTTCGGGTTGGGTGTGCAGTTCAACCAAGACTTCCATGCCCAGTTCCAATGCCAGGGAGGTAAACGTTTTCAGTTGCGGTTTGGTAAGCAGCGCTGCAATTAATAAAACCACATCGGCTCCCATGATACGACTTTCATATAACTGGTAGGCATCAATGATAAATTCTTTACGTAGTATGGGGAGGGCAGTTTGTGCGCGCACCCGGTAAAAATCGTTTGGCTGCGCTTTAAAAAATGGTTGATCGGTAAGAACCGAAATGGCCGCAGCCCCTCCCCGGCTATAGAGCTGTGCTATCTTATCAGGGTTGGCTTGGGTAGCAATTATTCCTTTGGAGGGAGATGCTCGCTTAAACTCGGCTATGATACCGGGCGTTTTTTGGAGCCTGCTTGCCAGCGATACCGGCTGGTAGGTTAGCTTGTTCAGCTGTTTTTCTAACCTGGCCATGGGGGTTGTTTCTATGGATTTTGCTACCTCCTTTTGCTTGGCAGCCACTATGGTGTTTAGGATATCATCCATGGATTAGACGGTTAAAATTTGAGCGTGCTTTACCGGAAAACAGGCTTTCTTTAGCTTGCTGATAACAGGCTTGCAAAGCTTGAGATGGCTTAAGGGTTTGAATGGCTACCGCGGCATTTGATAGCACCACCTCGTTTTGCGCCTGGCTTCCCTTACCTTGCAACACCAACTTAAAAATGGAGGCAGCCTCAACCAGCGTTTTACCTCCAGCTATTTCTGAAGCAGCATGTGTACGGCTGGCTAATAACTGTGCAGGCGATAAAATTCCATCGAAATGTGGCGAAATGGTGCGGGTATCTGAAGTAAGCGTAATTTCATCGTAGCCATCGAGGCTGTGCACAATGGTATATTGCTTGTTTGATTGCTGAAATAAGTATTGGTATTGCCGTGCTACTTGCAAATCGTACACACCAACCATTTGATAAGCCGGCTGCGCAGGGTTAACCAGGGGGCCAAGCATATTAAAAAACGTTTTAATGCCCAAGGCTTTTCGAATACCTCCAACCTCTTTAAGGGCAGGATGAAACATAGGCGCATGGATAAAGGTAAGGTTACATTGGTTTAATTGCTGTGCCAGTTGCTCTTGGTTTGTGCTAAATTGGTAACCCATTTGCTCCAATACATTAGATGAGCCACTAATGCTGGTTACTCCGTAATTTCCATGTTTAATTACTTTATATCCGGCACCTGCCACAACAACGGCCGTTAGCGTAGAAATATTAAAGGTGTTTTTACCATCGCCTCCGGTACCACATAAATCGATGGCTTTATGCGCTGGGAGTTCTATCGGAACAGCCAGTTCGAGCAAGGCTTTGCTAAAACCGGCCAATTCGGGGGTGGTTACCGATTTGTACCAATAATGTGTTACAAAGGCTGTGATATGCGATTCATTATAAATTCCTTGTCCAATGCCTTTCATGGCTTCATAGGCTTCGGGTTCGGTTAGGCTGTTGCCGGCTAAAAGGTAGGTTAAGATTTTCTTCATGTTAGGGTAGTTAAAAAATTGGTGATCAATTGTTTGCCTGTAGGTGTAAGGATGGATTCCGGATGAAATTGCACCCCATACATGGGCAAGCTTGCATGTGCCAATGCCATTACTTCATCAGCAGGCCCTTTGCAAATACAGGTCAATTCCTTTGGTAAGGAAGCCGGATTAACCACCCAGGAGTGGTACCTGCCGGCTTGGAATGTTTCGGGTATATCATTAAAAAGCGGATGATCTCCAGGGTGATGAAGGGTTGATTGCACCCCATGAAACACGGTTGACAGGTTAAGCAAATCGCCCCCAAAATGGGTGGCAATAGCCTGGTGCCCCAGGCAAACCCCTAAGCAAGGAATACCAGCCGTTTCTATTTGCCTAATAAAGGGCAATAATTGGCCGGCTTCGGTTGGTAGGCCGGGCCCGGGCGATAATATAACATGGGTAAACCGGGAAAGTTCGACCTCATCAAGGGCATCATTACGCAAAACAGTTGGTGTGGTAGTGCTAATTTCTTCTACCATTTGCACCAAGTTGTAGGTAAACGAATCGTAATTATCTAGTATAAGTATATTCATTAGTATAAGGTTTCAGCCAGTTGGATGGCTTGATTTAATGCGCCTAATTTGTGTTCTACTTCGTTTAATTCATTGGTTTCTACCGAATCTATGACAAGTCCGGCTCCGGCTCTAAAGTGCAGGGTGTTGTTTTTGCTCATCAGGCTCCGAATCATGATGGCCATATTCAGGTCTCCATTAAAGTTAAGGTAGCCTATGGCGCCCCCATAGTACTCGCGAGGTTGGTTTTCGTAAGCTTGGATGAGCTCGAGGGCTTTAAATTTTGGAGCTCCGGAGAGAGTGCCGGCCGGAAACGAGGCCGCCAGGGCATCAATGGCTGTAGCTTGTGGCCGCAGTTTGCCTTTAACCAACGAAACCAAATGAATGACATGGCTAAAATGCTGCAAATGCTTGTTTTTATCTACCCTTACCTTGGTGCAGGTTCGGGCTAAATCGTTGCGGGCCAAATCTACCAGCATGGCATGTTCAGCATTTTCTTTGGGGTCGTTTTTTAGTTGTTCGGCTGCCTGCTCATCCTCCAGGTTGTTGCCCGAGCGCTTTATAGTGCCGGCAATAGGGTGTATTTCGGCTATGCTGTTTTTTACGATTAATTGTGCTTCGGGTGATGAGCCTATGAGTTTAAAGCTACCATAATCGAAGTAAAACAAGTAAGGCGATGGGTTGATAGACCGGAGTGCACGGTACACATTAAACTCATCGCCTTTAAATTTTTGTGTGTAAGGC
>JALWRJ010000363.1 GCA_026994125.1 Cyclobacteriaceae bacterium
CACCGGTTACACTAAGCTCCCATCCGCTGGAACCTCTGCGTGCCAGGGTGGCTTCGTTAAAACCCGATGAAGCCTCATAGCCCAAGGCAATATCGCTACGTTTGGCCGCTTCAATTATATCCTTACGACTTATAGTAAGTGGCTTGCCGGTTTCTTCTTCATCACCGTGTAAGGCCACAATTATTTGTGTTTTTTTAAGATAACCGGCTTCTTTTAAGGCTTTTAGCGCATATAAAATAATAACATCTCCTCCTTTCATATCTTCTACACCCGGCCCGGTAGCTTTATCGCCTTGCCGCTCAAATTTTTGAAAAGGACTATCTTTCTCAAACACCGTATCTAAATGCCCAATAAGCAATAACCGCTTGCCTTTGCTGCCCTTATGCTCAGCAAAAAGATGGCCTGCCCGGTTCATATCAGCTGGCATTTCAACCCAGCGTGTTTCAAAGCCAATGCCGGCAAATGCCTCATCAAACATGTTACCTACCTGTTTTACCCCTTCGGCATTCATGGTTCCGCTGTTTATGTTTACAGCATTTTCCAAAAATTGTAAGGCTTCGGCATGATTAGCTTCGATGCGCTGCATAATTTTTTGTTCTTTTTTAGTTAAGTTTTGCCCGGCAACTTGGCCGGCCATAAAAACGGCTAACACAATGCTTAAAAATCTATTTTTCATTTGTACACTATTAAAATTAAGAGGGGATTAATTATTCTATCTTATCTTTTTGCACCTTTACTTTGCCAATGGGAATAAAAGCGAACACATACAAGCTTCTATTTTTTGAGGTAAAATTACTGCTACGGTAGTTGTCGGTAAATCCATAAAAATACTTAATCCCCAAGCTCATGCCTTCGCCTTTTCTAAATTTATAACCGGTGGTAGCAATAGCTGCTACTTCTAATCGGTGAAACAAGTTGCGGTTGTCAATGCGGATTTCGGTACTGGTTACATTTACTTTTTCGTTGTACACCAAATAGCCCTGGGTGCGAAGGGCAAACTGCGGACCTAAACTAATAAACATGTGGTTTTTAAACTTATGCTTGAGCGCTACCGGCACATGAAAATACGCTAATTCCTGGTGGTATATACCAACCGGATTAAACAAAACGGTAGAATCGAGCAAGTACACATCGTTTTGCGATAGCTTATCCAGGCCTACATTGGATTTAACCAATACACCCGTGTTAATAAACCATTGCTGTTTTAATTTAATATCGAAATAAAAACCTATATTGAATTTATTTAACGAACTGTTGCTCTCAAAACCCGACATAGTAGAAAAATTGTATCCAATATCTAAACCAAATTCAATTTTGCCGGTATTTAATTTATCGCCCAAAAGCAAAGATATAAGTACCTGAGATTGCCCCTTTACTGCAAAAAATAGAAGAACTGCGAGTATTAGTGCTTTTTTATTCATGGGTATTATTTATGTAAAAATAGATATTCAATCCTATAGAACAACCATTAGAGGCAACATAATTAGCCACAATAAAGAAAGTTACTTCTTGCGCATAAACAGTTGTGGCCTACTATACAAAAGCGTGGTAAACCGTTTTGGTAAGAATCGGTACTATAAACTTGCTAAAGTTGCATTACCTCTACGGGGTGGTTTGCGATAGCAAGGTTGGGTATTTTTTTAAAAATGCCATACACTGCCGACCCGGATCCTGTTAAAGCAGCATACAACGCACCCCGGCTTACCAGCAGTTTTTTTATGGTTTTCAGCTCAGGAAATTTAACAAAAAGGGTGTTTTCAAAATCGTTAACTACGTTGGTTTGCCAATTACTGATGGGCTCGTTTTCTAACACCTGTTGCAGTTTAAATTTGGGCTGTTGGGGTGTAACCCCGGCATAAGCCTTAGCGGTAGAAACATGTACATGAGGCGTTACAAGCACCAAATAATAACCTGATAACGAAATGTTTATTTCCGAAAACAAGGTGCCGGTTCCTTGCGCTAAAATGGGTTTATTTTTTATAAAAAAAGGGCAATCGCTTCCTAATTGAGCGGCAAAGTTTTCCAATTGATCCTCTGTAAGGCTCAGGTCAAACATTTTGTTGAGCAAATGCAACATAAACGCAGCATCGGCTGAGCCCCCACCCAAGCCGGCACCAATGGGTATATGCTTGTGCAAATGAATAGCCACCGGTGGCAGGTTGTAGTTAGCAGCCAGCAACTCATAAGCCCGTACACAAAGGTTCCCGGAGGGCTCACCTGGAATTGGAATACCCGAAGAGGTAAACTTAAACGTACTACTTTCAATTACTTCCAGGGCATCGGTAAGCGGAATAGGGTAAAAGCACGAAACTATTTTATGGTAGCCATTGGGTTGTTTTTCAACAATGTTTAACCCCAGGTTTATTTTTGCATTAGGAAAAACGACCATATAATTTTATATACATACATTACATACAGGCGTAAATACCTGCCAACAGGTAGTCGTTATAGCTACTTAGATAGTATTTGGTCAATTACCTTTTGTGTCATACCGGTAGTAGAAAAGCCCCCATCGTGCATGAGGTTTTGCATGGTTACCATGCGGGTAAAATCAGAAAACATAACCACAATGTAATTGGCACAGGCCTCAGCCGAGGCATTACCCAGAGGCGACATTTTTTCGGCAAATTCTAAAAAGGCATCAAACCCACCCACTCCGCTTCCGGCACGGGTCATGGTAGGCGATTGCGAAATGGTATTTACCCTTACTTTTTTAAGTTGCCCAAAGCGCTCGCCATAACTGCGTGCAATGGATTCGAGCATGGCCTTGGCTTGAGCCATATCGGAGTAATCGGGGTAGGTGCGTTGAGCAGCTATATAGGATAAGGCAACAATAGAACCCCACTCGTTCATGGCATCGAGTTTTTCGGCTGTTTGCATTACTTTATGGAACGAAATGGCCGAAATATCCATTGATTTTTGCATCCATTCGTAATTTAAATCGCCATACGAACGCCCCTTACGCACATTAGGGCTCATACCAATAGAATGCAACACAAAATCGAGCTTGCCACCCAGCACATCCATAGACTGGCTAAAAAGTGCCTCCAAATCTTTTACATTGGTAGCATCGGCTGCAATTACTTCTGAACCGCATTTTTCGGCTAGTTTATTAATTTCACCCATCCTTAGTGCAATGGGTGCATTGGTTAATACAAACTGTCCGCCTTCGGCATGTACCGCTTCGGCTGTTTTCCAGGCTATTGAGTTTTCGTCTAATGCCCCAAAAATGATTCCTTTTTTCCCTTTCAGTAAATTATTTGCCATTATCGTACTATCTATAAAGGTGCAAAGCTAAAAAAATAATTGGTACCAATGGGCTAAGCCGGTAAATTCATCAGAATATTCCACCTAATTGGGCTAAATTTTTGATATTTTATCAGGAGAGGTTATGGCAATAAATGCTACAACAAAATGTTAAAAAGTGCCCCCCAGCTTTCGTTTATGCAAAATCACCCATATAACGGCCGGGGCTCCTATAATAGATGTAACCACATTTATTGGTAATACGAATGCAATGCCTGGTAGTTGGGCAATACTATCGCAAATCAATAACACTAAACTACCGGTTATAAAAACCGCAGGAATGAGTTTTTGGTGATTATTAGAAGGCAATAGCGACCGGGTAAGGTGCGGCACAGCCATACCCACAAAGGCAATGGGGCCGCAATAGGCAGTTACCACCCCGGCCAGCAGTCCGGTAGCCACTAACAACCCGTTACGCAACCTGTTTATATTTACCCCCAAACTACGCGCGTAAGCCTCGCCCATTAAAATGGCATTAAGGGGTTTAAACATGGCATAAGCTACCAACATCCCGGCAGCTACAACTAACATAAACAGGGGCAAATCACGGTAGCCAACATTGCTTAATGAACCGAAAGTCCATAGTGTAAATGCCTGTAATTGCCTGGCCGTACTAAAATACTGCAAGGTGCCTACCACAGCTCCGGTAATGCTGGCTGCCATTAAGCCAATAATGAGTAAGGTAGCGCTATCTTTAATTCTTACCGAAGCAAGCAGTACAAAGGCAAAAGCAAGTCCGGCTCCTATGCTGGCTGCCATAACCAAACTTAACTTGCCTACCACCAGGGCACCGGAAACACCTGCTAACACCAGTAAGGCTACCCCCAGGCTGGCTCCGGAACTAATACCCAACACAA
>JALWRJ010000364.1 GCA_026994125.1 Cyclobacteriaceae bacterium
GAGTCGAAATCGTATAATTTAAACCCTGAAGAGGTTAATTTAAGTGAGCTAACCTTGCGGGTACTAAGCGAGTATAAAAAGGAGGCTCAGCGCAAATCCATTACGCTGGAACGCAATATATACCCCAATATACACTTGGAGGGCGATAAAATGTACTTGCGGCAAATACTCGAAAACCTGATTTCTAATGCGCTCAAGTTTTCGTATCCGGGCACCGTTATTAAGGTAAGCCTAAACCAGGAAAATAAACACGCAGAACTTAAAATAGCCGACCAGGGCCCCGGCTTTACCCGGCAGGATATGGAAAAATTATTTACCAAGTTTCAACGCTTAAGTGCCAAACCTACAGGCGGAGAAACCTCCACCGGGCTGGGCCTCTCGATTGTTAAAAAATACGTGGATTTGCATAAAGGCTGTATAAGTTGCGAATCCGAAATAGGAAAAGGAGCTGTATTTACTGTAACCTTGCCTTTAAAAACTGCTTAACTCCTGCATTTTTAAAATTAGCCTGGCTGAGTTTTGGTTATTATTTCTTTAAAAAGGGCTTGCTGTAAACGTTCCTTGCGCCTTTTTGTTTGGGTAGTTGACTGTGATGAGGTGTTAACGGCTTGTTAAAAAATTAAGAAAAGCAATTTTATATTTTATGTGCATGGGTTGCAGTAGGCTTGTTTTTTGGCATTCCTTCTAACTCTTTTCTTTATCGTCATTCCTGCCTTCGCAGGAATGACGTAAATGGATGGGGCTTCGGGTGCATTATCATTTTGATTATTATTTTGAACTAATACCTTTAGTATAGCTTCGTGTTGTGCCTTTGCTGTATCAAGGTCTGTGCCAGCCTACCAATAGGTAGTAAAAGAATGATGGTGTTGGTTTTATAAATTTATGCCGTCTTAAGCGATTCGCTATACAAATTAGTTGACAGCTTTAATTTCTGGGGTGTCTCATTTTCTATTATTCTTCCGTCTTCAATTATGAATATTCTATTTGCAAAGCTCGCAGGTCTTGGCCTATGGGTAACCAAAATAATGCCCATATCTGCCTTTATATTTTGCAATAAATTTAGGACAAATTGCTCCATATTTCTATCCATAGCTGCAGTTGGCTCGTCTAACAATAAGAGCCCCGGCTTTAGGTAAAGCGCTCTGGCTAAAGCTACTAATTGCTTTTGACCCCCTGAAATGTTTTGTCCATCTTCACCAAGTAATGTAACATACGATTGTGGAAATTCTTTAAAATAAGTGTCAAAGCCAAATTTTTTACAAAAGTCTATAATTTGTTGCGCTTCCGCTGCATTGTCACCCATGCCAATATTATCCAATAGCGTGCCACTAAACAATTTTATGTCTTGTGGAACCACACCTAGTGTTGCTCGCCATTCTGATGACAAAAGGGCGGACTAATTTAAGGTATTATTAATGACGATGTTGCCATTTTCGGGGGCATAAAACTTTTGCAAAATTTGTAAAATTGTACTTTTACCACATCCGCTTTCTCCCAATAGGGCAATCATATTTCCCTTAGCTACAGAAAAATTTATATGGTGCAATAACCGTTTTCTTCCCTTAAACCTAAAGCTTAACCCAAATACCTGAAGTTGCTCAAACTTAAACAGACGTTCTTGAATGGCAACTTCTTCTCCAATGTTCTTTTCATCTTCCTGTTTAATGGAAGCAAACTCAAACATTCGGTTAAAAGCAACGGTGGCTTCCTTAATCTGAATATTGGACACTGCCAACCTAGTAACAGCCGGCATAATGCCTCCTGCCATAGATAAAATGGCCACCATTTCGCCAAGCTGTAAAACATCTTGTAAAACTAAATATGAAGCATAACCAAATACCGATGCCAGTACCAATACGCCTGTAGCCTCAGACACCCAACTGTAAGAAATGCCTACTTTGCCCAGGTTAAAAATAGATTGCTGATAATATGTATAAACAGTTTGGGTGAGTTTTGAAAACAACGTTTGCTTGTTCATTACTTTAATGGTGCCAATACCTTGTATGGTATCTATATAATTGCTTTCATTATATGCGTGTTGTTGCATTACTTCTTGCTGCCTATGCATAATTTTAGTATTAAATCGCCAGATAATTAGCGCATAAAAAGGTAAGGTTACTAAAACTAACAGGCCTACCTGCCAGGCATAAACATGCATAAAAACTAAAGAAACTATAACCACCAATGCATCAATTACCACATTACCTGCCACATTGCTTATAGCCATTTGTATTCTACGAGTATCGTTCATTCGAGCAATGAGATCACCTGTTTTACGGTTGTCGAAAAATGATTTGGGTAAATAAAGCAAGGCGTTGTAAAAGTCTTTAATCATCCTGATATTAAGCGCTTTACTTTGTCTGATAAGAAACAAGCTCCTTATAAAGCTCATTCCACTTCGAGCTAAAAGCAGTACTACCAATAACCCCAAACCTAATACTAAGCGCATTACGTCTTTGGCCGGCAAAATATCGTCTATTAACCGCTGCGAAAAAATAGCGGTGGTCATGGCCAGTAATGTAATAATTATACCTATTACTAACGCAATAGCCAACAGGGGCATATCCTCATTAACCAGTTTTTTAAGCCAGTTGAGCTTTTCTTTTTTTATTTGCTTTGATTTTACAAAATCAGGCGTTGGTGCTATGGTTAACAAGGTTTTGGTTTGCCATACATTCTCGAGCTCTTGCTTAGAATAATATACAATTCCTTTCGCAGGATCGCCCATTATATATTGTTCTTCTTTTTGCCCATAGCACACTATGTAATGCTGTAGTTTGTCATCAATAACTACATGAAGAATTACCGGGAACTCCACTTCGGTTAAATTGTGTACTCCTTCGGCTTGTAGTGCTTCCGTTTGCAAGTGAAAAGTTTCGCTGGCTTGCTTTAGACCCAGTAGGGTGGTGCCCTGCCGGGTAGTTCCACTCTCTTCGCGTAATTGCTCGAGGCTGACGCTACCATCAAAGTACTTTATTACCGAAGCCAAACAAGCTACCCCACAATCGGATTGATCGAGTTGGCGGGTAAAGGTGTTGCGGATGTGTTTTATATTAATACTCATATTAAATTTTACCGTCATTACTGCTGTGCCTTTGCTAATGCCAGGGCGTAGCAAGACCAGCGCAGGAATGACCTTCTTTTATACGGTACTCCACGTGGTTTACAACCACTCCAACAATGCCTCCGGTTTGGTTTCTCCTTTAAACTCTTTTACCAATACGCCCGCTGTATCATACACCCAAACATGCGGTACGCCTATATTACCAAAGGTGTTATACACCTCCTCCGGAGCTATTTTTAGCCACCAAATGGTAGGGTGGTTATTTAGTTTATATGCTTTGCTAAATGCTTCAATTTTGTCCACATCTTCTTCCGATACAAATACTAAATTGGCCCTGCAAAATTCCGGCAGTTTTTCTTGAATGGCTGTTGCCTCGTATTGGCAATGGCCACATTCGGAATTAAAAAACACAATAAGGGTTGGTTTTTGATTAGTACGCCAACCGTTTGTAGCGGCCGTACCCACCTCTTGCACCGGCAGCTCGGGTAGGTGGCTAAGCTGTTGGGCTGTATGCTGTTGGTGGATTAGTTTGGTAGCTGTTTGGTACACCATAACACTGGCCACCCCAATAATGAGTACAAAAACGAAAATAATAATGCTTTTTTTGTTCATATTAACTCCCAATACTTACCGTTAAAAAAGTAATAAAAATAACCCAAAGAGCTAATCCTGTGCCGTAAGATAAAAGCACAATCGTTAGCATTTTTTCAAATGATTCTTTAGTTAATTTAACAAGTAATAGTGAAATAATTATCCAATATCCTATCTCAAAAATATTAAGCACTTTTAAAGGGTATATCCACCAACTTTCGAGTTCATTGGGGGTAAAAAAATTAAGAAGGGACATAGGGCTGAAATATTGCAGACTTTCTAAAGTATAGTTAGTTTGAAAAAATGAAAACCAAATAATTTTTACTAGAACAGGTATTAAGAAAACTATTTCAGATAAAACTACAATTTTAAATACTTCTTGCAATTTTATTTTAAAGTTAAAAATAAACAACCCTGCTAATAGAGTAATTGATACAATTCCAAATTTTAAAAAAAAATAAATAGGTACTAAC
>JALWRJ010000365.1 GCA_026994125.1 Cyclobacteriaceae bacterium
TGCCCAATGGCTTGTTCAACATAAGGGCTTTGGGGGTAGGTTTCTACAAAGCCTTTAAACTCTTGTAGCTTACCATGTGCCGTTTGCTGTTTGTAAAGCAAAAGTTGATAACGGGCATCGGCCTCAGGCCAATCTGCAGCTTTTGGGTATTGTGTTAAAAACGAATGATAGCTTTCTAAGGTGTTTACCCGGCTGGCATGCTCAAATGCTCGCGCATTTCGGTAATATATGGCAGAATCGAGCTGGCGGGCGGTGGTATGAACCTCTATAAATTGTTGGTAGTGTTGCCGGGTGTTGCCGGCTTTGGCAACCTCAAACGCCAGGCTGTCTATTTGCTCTTTTAGTTGGATTAACTTCGATTTGCCGAAGCCATCTTTAATATGCTTATCCAGTTGTTTTTCGTTCAGTAAGTCATACCTGCGTAGCGAAAGGGTGCTAAAATAGTAGGCCGAGTCGAGTTGGGCAAGATGCCATGGCGCTTGCAAGTATAAGCTGGCCATTACATAAGGTAGCGATGCCGCTACACTATCTTTAGCCATACCATTGCTTAACAACTGGTGGGCGGTTTCATATTTTTGCTTTTCTATGAGGCTTTGGGCTCGCCTGGCCTGGCTCCAACCCATGAGCGGTATTACTAGCAGAAATATTAGAACAACATAACTTCGCATACTGCGAAATTAATTAATTGTTACTAAGCTGCCTATTTGCACCTGATACATCTTTCATATAAAAATTGTTCTAAAACGTAATTTCCTGGGTATAGTTTACAGGGATGGTTTGCGAAAAACCATGGCTGGTGGCTTTAATGTTTCCTATAAAGGTAAGGTCAACCGAACGCTCATTAAAAAGCGATGCAAGGTTATCTAACAACCCTTGCTGCAGTTTAGCTAACGATACCCTTACTTTTAGGGGTACCGCAAACTCGGCCTGGCTGGCAATAGGCATTTTTTCAACCTGGGCTACCTGGGCCAGGGTGTCTTGTTGATATATCACATAAATATCTACTGCTTTGAGTTGAGCCTTTAATTGGTTAGGGTTATAAAAAATAGCATCGGCCGATACCAACAAATTACCATTGGCTATACCATTAACGGCCACATTATTAAACGAAACAAACTCCATAGGTTCGTAAGTTTTACAACCCCAAAATATGAGCGCTATCAGCAAGGCCATTTGTGTTTTTGTATACATCAGTACTATTGGTTTTAAAGGGTTTCTATTTTTGGAACCACGTGTTGCCAGGGTACATTTTATGCAGCCTGCGCGTTTTTGCAACCACACAAAATGCATACCATAGTAATTTAATCGAGGCAATAAAGAGTAGCTATATTTTATAGAACACCGGCATAAACTAACCAAATATACATTTTTCAGTAATTAATTAGTTGTTCGTACCAGCCTTTGTTTAAAAAACGGTTAAGGATATGCTGTACATCGCGATTGTGAGGATACGGGTTAATGTATTGTTGCAGTTTGGCTACTCCAGTAGATAAACTATGTAATGGCGCAAAGCCCCAGCCCACATAGCGGCCTGCTCTTACTTGTACAACACTACGTTCGTTTAGGGTACGGCCTTTGTTTATGACAAAAATATTTTGATGCATAAACCTAAACGATTTTAATGCTTCCATTACCCGGGCATTATAAGCTTCGGGGGTTTCTTTACCAATGCAAGCTCCCCGGCATTGCTTTAAGGAATAATGAAAACAGGCCCCCCTCGATTTGCTAAGGCCTGTAAACGCCAGGCATAGTTCGTAAGTTTCGTTTAGGCTATACAAATGTTCGGTGCCTTCCTTGCGCGACCCATAGGCAGTTAAGGGTAATGAGCCCGGCTGTATTTTTTTAAGCACCAATCTTAGGTAGCCATCTAACTGCTGATCGGTAAATAACCCATACTGAAAATAGGTGCGTTTTTGCGCACTGTTAAAAAAAGGTTTTTGCGTTTTAATAATATGCGATTCCTTTAACAAAGCTATTAATTCGTTTCCGGTAACCTCAAAATCAATGTCGGTTATTTCTTTACGCATGGCCAATCCTTTTTTCGTTTGGCTGTTCATTAAATGACTCATCACCCGTTTACGGATGTTTTTACTTTTGCCTACATAAATAAGCTCGCGAGCAGCATTGTAAAAGTAATACACTCCAGGCTCCTGAGGTAACGTATTTATTTGTGCTGCGCTAATATTTGGGTTGTCATGCCTTGGTTCTCCGGGTTTAATATTTCCCGAAACAGTTTTTTTAGTGTCTAGGGCTAGTAGCATTTCAAACAACTTAACGGTTGCTTCAGCATCGCCACCGGCTCTATGCCTGCCCTTTATTTCAATACCCAGTGCTTCGGCAAGTTTACCTAAACTATACGAGGGTTGCAGCGGAATTAATTTCCGGCTAAGTTTAACAGTACATAGTTTTTCACGGTTAAAATCATACCCCAATTGTTTAAACTCCTGGCGAATAATACTAAAATCGAAATTAACCGAATGTGCCACAAAAATGGTGTTTTCTGTAATTTCAATTATACGCTTGGCTACTTCGTAAAACTTTGGGGCACCAGCCACCATATCATTTGTAATACCGGTAAGGTGGGTAATGTAAGGCGGTATATAGCTTTCGGGGTTTATTAAAGAAACAAACTCATCAACAACTTTTTCCCCATCGTATTTATAAATGGCTATTTCGGTAATTTTAGAGTTCCTTAAACTCCCTCCATTGGTTTCAATATCTACAATGGTGTACATGGCTCAAAGGTACGAGGAGTAACATAATTCACCTCATATCAGCCAGTACAGTAATTATAAGCAAGGTTGAATTATTGACAATACTATCACTACTTTTGTAGCGCAATTAGAAAAAATCAAAATGAAAAAATACAACGTTTATGGCATCGGTAATGCCCTGGTAGATATTGAGTTTGAAGTAGAAGATTCGTTTTTTGACGCTAATAATATAGAAAAAGGGGTGATGACCCTGGTAGATGAAGAAAGGCAAAAGAGCCTGGTACAAGCCATTCAAGGCAACCGTGTTAAAAAACAAGGAGGAGGCTCAGCAGCCAATACCATGATTGGCTTGAGCCAGTTTGGCGGAACGGCTTTTTACTCCTGCAAAGTTGCCAACGATGAATATGGCCGTTTTTACATGAACGACCTAACCAAGGCCGGCCTAACTACCAACTTAAACCAAGCAAACCTCCAGGAAGGTATTACTGGTAAGTGCCTGGTAATGGTAACACCCGATGCCGACAGAACAATGAATACCTTTTTAGGGATTACCGCTACCCTGGATAGCTCGGCAATTGATGAAGAAGCCTTAAAAAATTCGGAGTATGTATATATTGAAGGCTACCTGGTAACTTCGGAGAATGGTAAAAATGCGATGATTAAAACCAAAGAACTAGCCGAAAAACATGGTGTAAAAACAAGCATTACCCTATCCGACCCGGCCATTGTAAACTTTTTTAAAGAGGGCTTTAAGGAGGTAATTGGCAATGGTGTAGATCTGCTTTTTTGCAACGAAGAGGAAGCCTTGCAGTTTACCGAAACCAACAACCTGTTGGAGGCACGCGAAGCACTTAAACAAGTAGCCAAACGCTTTGCCATTACACTAGGCAAGAACGGAGCTATTATATTTGATGGCGATACCTTTATTGATATAGAATCTTTTCCGGTACTAGCCATTGATAGCAATGGGGCTGGTGATATGTTTGCCGGAGCCTTTTTATATGGTATTACCAACGGCCACACCTATGCCGGAGCCGGAAAAATAGCCAGTCTGGCTGCTTCTAAAATAGTTGCTAAATTTGGCCCCCGGTTAGAAGACGGGCAGGCAAAGGAGATATTAGATCAGCTTGTGAAATAAAACTCATTTTAGTCGTCATTGCGAGGGAGGTACGACCGAAGCAATCTGTGAAAATTCAACAGATTGCTTCATTCCTGAAAAAGGAATTCGCAATGACGGAATTCATTAGAGGTTAAATGATTCCCAATTCAACTTAATCATCCCAACCACAAGCATTAAAAATAAAACGATCGGGTTTTAATTCTTTAATATTTTCCAATTGTTTATTTCCAGGGCCATTCAAATAATAATGAATCAATTCCCGGATCAACTTCGGCTGCTCATAAATCTC
>JALWRJ010000366.1 GCA_026994125.1 Cyclobacteriaceae bacterium
CCCAAGCCTACTGGAATGCTATCGGAAACAGTACTTGTTTATTGCTGGCACTTGACAAACAAGAAGATACCCGGGTGGATTTTGATGAAATTGCAACTATTTTTCCCACAAAAGCAATTGAATATATGTTTTCGGAAGTGCCTATTCTGGTTATTTGCCCAAGTACCTATTTCTTAAGCAAGTTTTTTAAAGAACACGATTGTGGCTTAGTGGTTAACGATATTGATAACCAGGAAGAAGTTTTAGCAGCATTGAACAGCATAGAAAGCAAAACAGTAGAAATTGTGGAAAAAACCAAAAATGCAAAAAAGGTTGCCACAGAACTGTTTGATCCCGCTATAGTAAGGCAAAATTTTAAGGAACTTTTAGAAAATAAATTCGCATAAAAAGTTGATTAAAATACTACTGGTTATTGGGGGCGTACTAAGCATGTTAGCATTCTTTAAAATGCTAAAAGAACCTCTGTGGGGCTTGGCCTTAGTTATTTTCGTTACCCCTTTAGAGCCTTTCTTTAAAAATTTAGCCGGGTTTACTATTGGGCGTACACTAGGTACCATAGCTATTATGGTTTGGTTTATCTACCTTGTTTCAAACCAAGTGGCATCTAAAAAACTGAACCACTCCTCCTTGCTGCGCAAGCAATTTTTTTTCTTAATTCCTGTACTACTCTCGGCCATGGTTTGGTACCTGCAACCCGATGGCGACCGGGCGGTTAATAGTGCCTTTACTTTTCTATTGCTAGGTATAATGGCCTTAATGCTCGAAAATTTAGTCATATCCAAGAACGACTTGATTTTGATTTCACTGGCCTTGTCGATAGCCGGTGTGTTGGCCTGTATGCCGGCAATAATGTACTTTTTGGGCATTGATGTTTATACCCCTCTGGGGGCAGACCCGCCTACCGAAGAAACAGAAGAAACATTGAGGGCAACTACACTGGGAGGAAACCCGAACTCATTAGGAATTTTGGCCAGGAATGGAATTTTTGCCTGTGTACTCCTGCTTACATTAGTAAGAAAAAACGTTGCTAAGTTAAGTGTTTGGTTGATGCTACTTATATGCTTTACAGGCATTGTGCTTTCCGGCTCACGAACAAACTTCTACGGAACCCTAATTATGTTCCTGGTTTTGATACTGCTCGGGTTTTCTCAATATGTATTCAAAAAAAGTAGAATAGCATTTATCATCATAGGTTTTGCTTTAATTGGCTATGCAGGGTTTCAACTAGTACCCAACCCGGTTCAAAAACGATTGTTTATGGGTAGCGGAGATAAACATATAGAAGAGCGCACCGCCAATAGGGTTGAATTTACACAACGGCAACAATTGCAAGCTGTTGGTTTTTTTATGGAGCACCCAGTAATGGGCGTAGGTCTCAACAGGACTTACTATGAATCGGGCTACGATTTAGGTGCCCACGACACCATAAGCATGTTAGTAGGAGAAACTGGATTGTTGGGAACGGTTGGTTTTTTAATATTATTTTTTTGGGCCATTAAAAAACTTTTAAAAGCACGCAGAAAAACACATAATGTCGATGGAAAAATAAGGATAAGCCTAATGGTTGGGTTATTAATTTCCATGCTCATCATGGGTGTTTTAGGAGGGTTTATTGTTCCATACGATCGCACTTTTTGGATGACCCTGGCGCTAATCTATCCAGTGTCTAATTTAGCATACCAAGAAGACTTGGCACTTTTTACCAATAAAAGATACGTTAAATACATGCTTAGATAATGCATATAGCTGACCAATTTTATTTTATTATTCTTAACCACAAAGGGTGGAAAAGCATATTGAAAAATTTGAAGCTATTGCTAAAGTTTGAAGGACTCTTACCGTATGATATTCGCCTGCTGCAACAAAAAAAATTAGAACAATTGTGGAATCATGCCAGGCACAATGTAGCATACTGGAGTGCAATAGATGTTTCTGGTTCAGAAAATAATCCTCAGGAATTACTAAATAGCCTGCCTATACTTACTAAATCAATTATCCGTAAACAGGATGATAAAATGTGGGCTGCCAATATATCCAACTATATTGTAGCCACCACAGGCGGAACCACCGGCTACCCGCTTACCATTCGCAGAGATCTAAACTGCGATGCCATTACCAAGGCAGCTTTATGGCGTGCCAGGTTAAATTGGGGTATAACCCCTGCTACACGAACGCTTTATTTAAATACGTTTGGCAAGGGTACCAGGTTAGGCAGGCTTCGGATGAGGCTGGCAAAAAAGAGGTTAGGCGAAGCGTTTCCAAGTTCGACTACCGATGTAATGAGTGTGGTTAAGCAAATTCAAAAATTTAAGCCAACAGCCCTCGAGGGGTTTGCAACCGGCCTTTTATCCCTTTTAAATAAAGAAACCACTAGTGCTAAACTTAATATTCCTACCATTGTATCTACCGGTGAAATGCTTTACCCCTACCAGCGAGAAATGTTGCAAAATGCACTAGCTGGCAAAGTTTATACCTACTACGGTAGCAACGAAATTGGTTCTATTGCCTTTGAGTGCGAAAACCAACAATTGCACATTTGTGAAGAGCATGTTTTGGTGGAAACTGTGGATGACAATGGAAAGGTTGTTTTTAATGAACCCGGGCGAGTGTTAGTAACCGACCTTGATAACTACGCCATGCCTTTTATTAGGTACGAGCTAGGGGATATAGCCGTCATAACTGAGGAAGCATGCCCTTGTGGAAGGCCAACAAAAGTTATTTCCAAACTGCTTGGGCGAAGCCAGGATTACCTTTCGGGAACTACTGGCAATAAATTACAAGCTACACAATTGGCTGGGTACTTAAAAGATTTAACCACTACTGGGCAACTGCAATTTGTTCAAGAATCAAGCACTAAAATCACCATACTATACGATGGCAATTTTGATGAGGCGGCTGAGGAACTTAAGGGTGTTAAGGCCCACTTAATTAACCGCTTGGGTAACGATGTAAACTTACATTTTAAACAAGTAGATTCCATCAAAAAAACTAAACGTGGTAAACAACCATTGGTGGTAAGAAAATAAAAAAATGGAAGCCTGGAATAAAGTATGACAAAAGAAGAATACGTCCAAAAGAAAATAAGTGCAGGTCACTCTATCCATTTTAACAATGGAACTTGGTGGGAAAACTCGAAAAATGGCTACTGCAAACCGGCTGTTTTGTTTGAAGAAATTATTCCTGGCAGAACTAAACCCCAATTTTCCAAGTCTTATATTGGGTATAACCATCGTATTGCAGACCCGTCAAAAGCTACAGGGTTTTGGCACCCTTTTATATTGAAAAAGGAAATGCTGGATAGTTGGGAAGCTCGAAATCTTAAAAGTAAAGGGAGGAAAAGTAGTATCAAAAAGGGAATGAAAACAAACAATATTTTGAGAGTAAAAGATATTGTGGAATTCAAAAGAGACCTATCTCAATTACTTAAATCAGTAGCTATTCGAACTCAACATGGTCATCCGCCCGAATACTATAACATGAACAATACAGCCTGGTGGAATACCCTGGAACGAGTGGCAAATTACACTGAATTTTGGATGGCTTTTAATCAAGAAAAGTTAGCAGGTTATATCTGTATACATGTAATGGGTAACCGTGTGGTTATTGATGGTGTAAAGGTGGATACAGCATTTTTGAATGCAAGTGTTATTGATGGCACTTTGGCCACTATTATTTTAGATTTAAAAGCCAGAGGTAACATAGATGAAATATGGTATGGTGGCAAAAGCGACCGACCTACATTAGACAAATTTAAAACCAGCTATGGGTTTGAATTAATAGAAGTGCCTTACCAAATAAGGCTGCTCGGAGGAGCTGTTAAATACCCGGCCATGCTAAACAAATTTCGCAGTATTTAAATTGCATATTATCAAATGCTTACAAGAACATCCATACTTGGGGTAGTATGATAAGTACAAATTCCAGCTTCATTAATTAAATTGCTGTCAATGTTAAATTATAGAATAAAAGAAAGCTGATGAAGATTTCCTCTTTATATCTTTCAAAACATGAGGCAGAAAATTTTATTGGGCTAGTAGATTTTTTAGTACGTGAAGGCACTGTTTTTCAACAGCCGGTTTTCTTAAATGCTCTGAATGGAGAGATAGGGTATAATGT
>JALWRJ010000367.1 GCA_026994125.1 Cyclobacteriaceae bacterium
CGACCCTAAGATATAACAACCGCTATACTATGAAATGTTATTAGGCAATACAAACGTACAGCGTTTAGTAGCCAATTTAACTGACAAATATCAGTCTTGTATATGATTTTTTCTTGATTTTCGGACTTTTTTGTCTTTTTTATCAGTATCCTGCAATTTTTCGTCAAAAAGAATACGTACAGAAGGCGAAAATGTATCATCGTACTGCCCGGATCGGACAGCCCAGAAAAAAGCAGCCAAAAAGCCCAGGGCTACCAGCACGCTTGCAATAATTAAAATTATAATTACAGTCATATTAACTTTTTTCGCCAGGCAAAATACCTTACGCCAAAGGTAGCAAATGCCACAACCGATATACTACTCAGTGGCATTAAAATAGCCGCAAACAAAGGTGTAATTTGTGCCGTTACGGCCAAAGCCAACCCCACTAAATTGTACAAAAACGAGATAGCAAAGCTAAGCAATATAATGCGTTTTGTAGCAAGCGAAAACGATAGATAGTTTGCCAGGCGGGTTAAATGCCCGCCATACAAAATGGCATCGCATGCCGGGGTAAAGGCGGTAATATCTTCGGTTACTGCAATACCTACTTGCGCCTGCTTTAAGGCTCCTGCATCGTTAAGCCCATCGCCCAGCATAAGCACTTGTTGGTTTTGCTGTTGCAACTTACTAATATAGGCCAGTTTCTCTTCGGGTTTTTGGTTAAATACAAAAGTAGATTCCGAGCCAAACAAAGCTTCTAACTGTGGTTTTTCAGCTTCGTTATCTCCCGATAAAACCACCAGCTTAAAACGGTTAGCTAAGTTATGCAGTAATGCTTTTAAACCGGTTCGATAGGCAGAAACCACCTCAAAATAACCCAAATAATCACCCTCTACCTGTACATGCACCTGTGTACGTTGCGTTATTTTTATGGCCTGTGTTTTACCTAGCAAAGCAGCCGAACCAATAAGCACTTGCCGGCCATCTACCATAGCCTTTATACCCTGGCCTTCCATTTCTTTAAAAAACGAAACCTCCAAAGTTGAATGCCGGGCCAGGTGTTGCCCAATTGCCCGGCTTAACGGGTGGGTAGAATGCTGTACTACCGAAGCAATTATTTTTTGCTGATAATCAGTTAGCGCAGCTCCTTTAAACCGAAGCTTGCTACTGCTGGGCTTGGATAGTGTACCCGTTTTATCAAACACCAGGGTACTAATATCCCACAGTTTTTCTATCACACTCATGTGTTTCAGGTAAAACTTATGCCTTCCTACTATTGTCATGGCATTGCCCAGGGTAAAAGGCGTGGCCAACGATAAGGCACAAGGGCAAGCCACTATAAGTACAGCAGTAAACGCATTAAGAATATGCGATGGTCCAAACATATACCAATATCCGGCTGCTAAAAATGCTATACTAAGCACAGCTAAGGTAAAATATTTGCTTACTTTATCTATTAACGAGTCGTACCTGTTTTCTTCATTAAAGGCATCGTTGTTCCACAGCTGTGTTAAATAGCTTTGCGAAACTTCTTTTTTAATTTGCAAACGTATGGTGCTGCCTACCTGTCGCCCACCCGCATAAATATACTCTCCTGCTTTTTTCTTTACGGTGGCAGCCTCTCCGGTTACAAAACTATAATCTATCGTTGCCACATCGCTTAGCAGTTCTGCATCTCCGGGAATAATTTCCTGGTTTCTAACCTCAATCACATCATTTGCTTTAAGGCGGGTAATTTGTACCATTTCTTTATCGTTTCCCTTAATACGGGCAATGGCAAGGGGGAAATAGGATGTATAATCTCGCTCAAAAGAAAGGCTTTCGTAGGTGCGGTTTTGAAACCATTTACCAATCAATAAAAAAAAGATAAGCCCTGACAAGGAATCTAAATAGCCCGGGCCCGCTTCTGTTAAAATTTCGAACAAGCTACGAACAAACAAAGTAGTTATCCCTAAAACAATAGGCACATCAATGTTTATATACTTTTGTCGCAAACCTTTAAAAGCCGAAACAAAATAGCTGCTAGCCGAGTAAAAAACTACCGGTAATGCAATAAGTATGTTTAGGTAGGTCATAAAAAGTCTAATCGAATGATCCAAACCTTCGAAACCAAAGTACTCCGGAAAACTAAGCAACATTATATTTCCAAACCCAAATCCTGCAATACCCACTTGCAAATACAGCGTTCTGTTCAGCTTTTTCGATTTGGTTTGCCCGGCCCGTTGCAAATTTATTTCGGGCTCGTACCCTACAGTGGCCAATAGTTCAACAATAGTTTTAAGACTAATTAATTTTGGGTTATAATCAATTGATACTTCTTTACGAACAAAGTTTACCCGTGACGATACAATGCCATCGCGCAGCCTGTCTAAATGCTCCAACAACCATATACACGAACTACAATGAATGGCTGGAATATGAAACACTATTTTGTTCAGAGAATTGGAGCTAAATTGCACTAATTGCTTTTGAATCTCCGCACTATCCAGGTAAGCAAACTTTTCGTTATAATTTCTATTTTTGAGGTTGATGCCAGGTGTATTTTGCAGGTCATAGTAATTACATAAGCCATTTGAATCGAGAATTTCGTACACCATCTGGCAGCCATTGCAACAAAACGATTTATCATCAAAAACGATAACTTCCTCCTCGCAAAGCTCGCCACAATGGTAGCAGGCAGGAGCAGTTTTTACAGAATCTGAAGCTGTTTTAAGCATAGCTGCAAAACTACCCAATAAACCCTGAACAGGGCAGTAAACTTACTCCAGAATTAAACGGTAATTCACAAATGAGCTGCGATCGCTAGCCAACAACATATACACTCCGGCTTCTGCATGACGAATATGCTGCAAATCGAGTTTAAAAGCGCCTTTGGAATTGGTAAGCACATTATAGTTTTTAACCAAGCGGCCTGCTACATCTACCAGGCGGATAGATACCTCGGCCTCAGGTTTAAAATTTCCTCCTTGCAGCGTAATACCTTCGTGTTGCGATGATGGGTTAGGGTAGGCTTGCACATAGGCTTTACCGGCTCCTTTGTATTGAATTAAAACGGTTTTCTCCATAGATACTGTACCGTCAAAATCGGTTTGTAGCAATCGGTAATAAATATTTCCGGCCGGAGAGGCATAGTCTTTATATCCATAAGAAGTAATTTTTGTTGAAGTACCTGCACCGGGTACCTTGGCAATATCCTCAAACGTTTCGCCATTAACAGAACGTTGTAAGGTAAAAAAATCGTTGTTAAGTTCTGAGGCCGTTTGCCAACGTAAAGCAATGTATTCCGATTGGGCAGTAGCTTCAAAACTAAGCAGAGTAACAGGCAGGGGCACACCATTTGAACCCAACATAAATTCGGTGCTTTGAGCGGTGGCCGTAAGGGTGTTGGCTCCCACATCAATGGTAGCTGCGGCATCTACCCAGGGCGAAGTTGTTGCATCGGTACGACTAAAAAGCAGCAAGTTGGATTCATCCGAAATATCTATGTGCGGGTTATTAAAATAATTATAGGTAAAGGTGTAGTTAGCTGTATTATCATTAAACTTATGCACACCAAAGTAACGATCGTTGTTTCCAATATTGGTTATGCCAGTTACATCGTTAGGCACCGCCCCAATGTAATACAACAAAACACCAGTTGGAGAACCAGTCATATTGCTAATAGTGGCATCGTCACGTCCACAAGGTGTCATATTTAAGGTTTGTCCGGCCCAACTGTTAGTAAACAAGGTAGCTGTTAAATCACCTACAGGGGCTGTTGAGGTAACCCAGTCGGTGGCAGGATCCATATTTACCAATGTTCCATCATGTAAATTGGCCGTGGCATCTGACAGGGTTGTACCAGCCGCATCATCCATACGGTAATAAGCTACCAAATTGGGTTCGCTCCCCAATAGGCGCTTACCCATATTATCTCTAATTTGAGTTTGAGATCGTGCTTCGCTCCATATTCGAACTTCTTCAATTATACCGTTATAATTATTGGTATAGCCATCTCCCAGCAGCACATTATTAACTCCGGCCACCGCTGAACCAAAATTGGCAGCCGTGGTATTGGTTTGTTCTCCATTTACGTACCAATACAATTGCATATTGGTTAAATCGCGTACTATGGCTACATGGTTCCACTCA
>JALWRJ010000368.1 GCA_026994125.1 Cyclobacteriaceae bacterium
TTTTTTCCACCTACCTCTTGCCAGGGGTTGTTTGTAGGTAGTGTTATGCTTGCTTCTGCACCGGATTTGCTCAAACAAACCATGGTTTTAGTACCAAAGTACGAACGTGTAAAAACCAGGGTGCTATCGGTGGTTTGTAGTATTTCTAAGTCGCCATAAATTAAAGGTAAATTGCTTTTTCTTAGACTTGCCAGCGCAGATATTTGCTTTTTTAAGGCTTGTTCATGTTCTGATAGCTGATTAAACCGCATCATTCTGCGGTTGTCAGGGTCGTTGCCGCCTGTCATGCCTATTTCATCGCCATAATAAATTACCGGCACCCCGGGAATGGTTAAATTAAACGCCATAAACGTGGCTAGTTTAGTATAGGCCAAGGTGTCTTGTACCGTTATGTTACGCGTCCAACCTGCCAGCTTGCTGTCCTCATCAAAACGGATGCTGCCATCGGCCAGGGCCATAAACCGGGGCTTATCCTGATTGCCCGATATATTGCCCATCAGGTGATGGCTGCCATAGTATTTTTGGGTTTCGAGGAGAGCCGTTTGCAGGGTAGCCATGGATGTAGCCGAATCGGCAAATACGGCCAGGGCAGCATCGAATAAATTAAAGTCAAACTGGCCATCTAACTCACCACTGTTTATGTAGCTGGCTATCAGCTCACGGCTTCCATAGGTTTCACCAATTTGGTAGAGTACTTTGTTTTGAGGTACAATTACCTGTTTCTTTAGTTTTTGAGTGAGGGTGCGCCAAAAATACTCAGGTATATGTTTGGTGGCATCGTGTCTAAACCCATCCAGGTTGTATTCGTTTATCCAATACACAGCCGAATCGGTTAGCATTTCGGTTATCTCGGGTTTGCTTAAATCCAGGGTGGGTAAAAAAACATCAAACCATGTGGTTAGGCGGTGGTCGTCCCAGCGTTCGGTATTTAAACTGCCATCGGGTAAGTACAAATTGGTAGCCCATTCAGGATGTTGTTTGTACACAGGGTGTTCCTTATGTACATGGTTCGCCACAAAGTCCAGTAGTACGTTCA
This sequence comes from Cyclobacteriaceae bacterium, assembly GCA_026994125.1. Taxonomy (GTDB): domain Bacteria; phylum Bacteroidota; class Bacteroidia; order Cytophagales; family Cyclobacteriaceae; genus JAKISE01. Next base: position 1,037 of record JALWRJ010000368.1, read on the forward strand.
TGCCTTTTTGGTGGGCGGTTTCAACCAACTCATGCAATTCTTTAGGTGTGCCAAATCTGCTATCTATTTGATTAAAGGAAACAGGCCAATACCCATGATAAGCCGAAAATTTAGTTTGTGGGTTTGGGTATTGCCCATACATGCCTTCCGGGTTTTTAATAATGGGAGATAACCAGATGGTTGAAACATGAAGCGAATCGAAATAGCCATCCTTTATTTTTTGAGTTACTCCGGCAATATCGCCTCCATAAAAATCGGCCTTAGGCAATACTTCGGGTACATCCAAGGACCTGTTGTTGGTAGGGTTGCCATCTTTAAACCTATCTACCATCATAAAATATAAAATAGCGGCCTCTCTATCGGTGCGGGTAAGTTGGGTAGGGCTATTTAGTACTTTACCCAGTTGCAGCGGAATAAGCAAATCGTTACTTATTTTAGACTTGCCACAGGCTATTACCCGAATATAAGAGCGTTGCATTTGAGCTGCTGCCTTAGGAATGGTTAGCTTATATTGTTGGTTGCTGTGCGGCACGGGCGATACCGAAATTAATTGGTTTTGCCACAAAGCCACTATTTTTTGGGTGTTAATGGCTGTTATAGTTAGGGTTTGCTGGTTAGCATGTTGCGTACGCAGTAGGGGAGTAGCCGAACTATCGGTAAGGCTAATTAAGGAATTAAACCCACCCATGCCATTGCTAACTTTTGTTGGGTTGGCGGGGTCAGGCATTTCGCGGCCATTTACCACCAATACATACTGGTATTGCCCCGGAGAAAGCCATAGTTTGTATGTTACGCCCTGCCCGTTAGGTTTAAATTTACTTGCCTGAGGGTTCCAGTTATTAAATTCGCCTTTGGCTTGTATCAAGGTATCGTTTTTAGTGGGCGTATAGGTAATGCTAACAGGTTTTTTAACCGATTTTTTAACGACAACACTAAAAATGGTATCGCCCGAAAAAAAATCTACTGTTTGCAAGGCAGTTGAGGTGTTCCATGTTAAGGGGAGCTTATTGCCAGCGGGCATGGGTTTGTCTTGCCCAAAATGTATAGAATCAATAAGTTCAGGATGAATGAAAAAATCGGATAACAGCATGGTGTCAACGCTACCCTTCATTTGATAAAACGAAGCCAAACCTACCAGGTTTTTATTGCTTTCGAGGTAAATGGTAGGTGTGTTCCTGGTGGTACAAGCGGATAGGCTTACTGCCATGAGTACGGATGTTGCCAAGTGCTTACAAGCTTGTTGCCACCAAACTATAGTATGTTGAGTTAGTTCCATTAAAATTGTACTATATAAATAATGGGGTGGTATAGCCAGTATGTATAGATACCTGTTTTACCGCCAACATTTACCTAATGTAGCTCAAAAAAACGAAGGATAAAAAAGAAGGCATACAACTTGCCGCTCACTCAAATTTAAAACGGGCTAAATTTGGCATACAATGATTATTTCAAACGTTTGCGTAAAAAAAGCAAAGATTTTTTTAAATTTTGAACAGGTTTAAATTGCAAACGTTTGCGGTGTTTTTGGAACTGCCAGGCTGGCTGTAAGTTGGATAAACCACTAAGGATGGTACTTACCTAAGATTTACACATAAAGCTTTGTTTAGGTAGTATCGCGCTCTATGAGTTTGGTGGAAATTACTTTTTTAACCAGTTGGCCGGGTTGGTCATCCTTTGATTCTATTTCATCGATAAGAATATTGGCGGCTGCCTGACCCATTTCGAAACCTGCTTGCGACACAGTGGTTAAGCGGGGTTCTATGAGGTTGGAGAGTTGCCAATCGCTAAACCCAATAATTTTCATTTGCTCCGGTATGGCAATGCCCTTTTCTTTTACAGCTAAAATGGCACCCAGGGCAGCCATATCGTTGCAGCCAAAAACAGCATCTATATCGGGGTGGTTGTTGAGCAAAATATGGGTAAACCGTTTGCTTTCTTCGTAGGTGCCTTCGGGGCAGCGTACTACCAACTCATCGTTGTGCGGCAGGCCATATTTTTTGAGGCAATCTTTGTAGCCATTTAGCCTGTTTTTAGAAATTTCGAGGTTTTTAGGGCCTGCCAGGTGCACAATTTTTTTGCAGCCCTTCGAAATAAGGTGTTCAACTGCGTTAAATGCACCCTGGTAGTCATCTACTACTACCTGACTGGCTTGCAGTTGGTCGGTTACCCGGTCAAAAAACACCATGGGTAACCCTTCATTTAATAGTTCTTGAAAATGGTTATAATCGGTGGTTTCTTTAGAGATTGACACCAGCATGCCATCCACACGGCTATTCCACAAAGCCCGGGTATCAGTTACTTCGCGTTCGTAGGTTTCGGCCGATTGACATAAAATAACATTATAGCCTTTGGCATAAGCTACGTCTTCGATGCCCGAAACAATCGTAGAAAAAAAGAAATGAATAAACTCTGGAATAATAACCCCAATGGTATTGGTTTTACTTTTACGGAGCCCTTGGGCTACCAGGTTGGGCCGGTAGTTTAGCTTGGCTGCTAATTCTTTAACTACCCTTTTGGTTTCGGGGCTTATGTCGGGGTGATCTTTCAGCGCCCTGGATATAGTGGAGGGCGAGATATTTAACTCCCTTGCCAGGTCTTTAATGGTTACGTGTGCCTTCATTAGTGCCAAAACTACTAAAATATACTGGAAGCAGGTTTGTTTTTAGTTTGATTTTTTAAATAAGATAATATTGTAATAGTACAATTTATGACCAACTGATAAAAATCATAATAGAATTATTAGAAGTGTGCTACCTTTAACAAATCGTTAAAAAAATAAGTTTTGCCCTAAGGTTATTGCAAACGTTTGCGGTTTCGTTTTCGTTAAAAAAACTGCAAAAAATGCTTTGTAGTGCTGTTTTTGATTAGTAACATAGAGGTAACAATAGTTGAATTCAAGCGGTTTTTAGCTTAAAAATGTTAGAAATAACGTTTATGCATAAAATACTTGGTTAATTAATTGAATTGCACTTTTAGATTGATTTTATCATACGGATAAATCGAAATAAGGACTAAATAACCGTTTTGAATTTACTATTGTTTTAGTGAGATATTAGAAAAGTAATAA
>JALWRJ010000369.1 GCA_026994125.1 Cyclobacteriaceae bacterium
CAACCATACAGCACATGATGCAACTGGCACAGCACCCCGAAGCCTATGCACAAACTAAAGCAATTACCCGGCTTACCTTGCAAAACCTGCTTACCGATATGCAAAAATCGGCCGATGCCGAAAAAGACATGGCCGAAAAAGCATTTTTAAAACATGAAGTTTATATTTTAAACAGGTTTTTTGAAGACCCCGATGAATGGAAAGCCGATGAACCATTGCCATTGCCCGATGGTTCACCCATTGGTACAACCTTAGCTTGCGATGCACATGAGTAACTCTCAAAGATTGATGAACAGCCGGCCAATACCGCCTAAACAATGCTCCTTATCTACTGCCATGGTTAGCTATGCGCTTGTTATGGTATTCACTTTTTGCACTAGTGGAGTTTGCGCACAACCAGTGCATGTAAAATCCTCTAGTCCGGAGTTACTAACCTTGCAATCCGGGTTCAACCTTTGGGCACCTGTTAAAGCCCAAGAATATCTTTTTAACAAATGGGTACCGGGTTACCTGTATTATTCCTCGGGAGCGCCAAAGGCTTACGACAGCCTCAACTTTAACAGGTTTACCGGCCAGGTTGAGGTGGTTGTTGCAAATAAATTGCTGGAACTTGGCCCGGCTGCATTGCAGGCAGCCCTCTTGCAACACAAAGATAACCAGGGAGTGGTTTTGGTTAAAGCCACGTTAGGTAATCAGCAACTATTTACTGTGGTAGAAAGCACCGGGCATTATTTGCTGGCTTCATACCTTATAGCCAATACCGCACCAAAAATTAGTCAGTATAAAATTGATGAACTTAGATTTGAACCCAAGGGAAAGGAACCCGTTGAAACCAGCAAACATTACCTGATTTACAAGGATAATACCTGGCATCCGTTTAAATTAAGTAAAGGCGAAATAGCCAAGCTATTTGGCATCTCTAAAAAAGAAGTCCAACAAGAGGCCTCCCGGGTCGGAATAGGTTTGTATAATCAACAAGGTTTGTTAAAATTGTTTCAGTTTCTTAATTAGCCGTGAGCATTCGTTTATTTGCGAGCATAGAAGAAGCAAGCCGGGCAGTACCCCCCGGCCAACTACGCAAACTGGTAGTAAAAGGAAAACCCTATTTACTTATTCATAATAATACAGGTTTCTTTGTAACTGCTTATGCCTGCCCGCATCAAAACGAACCTTTAACCAAAGGCAAGCTCAATGTATTTAACGAACTTATTTGCCCTTTGCACGAGTATCGTTTTAACCTGCAAACCGGACAGGAAGCCAACCAACGATGTGGCCATCTTACCCTTTATCAAATAGCTTTAAAACCTGATGGCCTATACCTCAATATTTAATAATTTGCAGGTTATGTACACTACTCCCTTCTAAATAAAAGAAAAATGAAAACACTTTTAACCATGGTTGCGGTCTTGTTAAGTATGCTTAGCCAGGCACAAACTATTCCTTCGCCCGAAAACTTTTTGGGTTACCCCTTGGGCACACGCTTTACGCACCACCATACCATAATTAATTATATTACCAGGGTAGCCGAAAAAAGTGAGCAGGTAGCTTTGGTGCCCTATGGCGAAACCTATGAACACCGCCCTTTACTGGTGGCTATCGTTTCTGCACCCGAAAACATGCAAAAGCTCGAAGAAATTCGTAAGTCGAACTTACAACGGGCTGGTTTAGCCGAAGGAACTCCCACCCAAAACAAAACCATAGTATGGTTAAGCTATAATGTGCATGGCAACGAGGCCTCCTCCAGCGAAGCCATGATGCAAACCCTGTACACCTTAGCCAACCCGCAAAATACACAAGTACAGGAATGGCTTAAAAATACCGTGGTAATTCTCGACCCCTGCATAAACCCCGATGGGCGCGAACGCTATGTAAATTACTATAACCAAACAGTAGGCAGTGTACCTAACCCGGCCCTGGACAGCCGCGAGCATAACGAAGTATGGCCCGGGGGGCGTCAAAACCATTACCTGTTCGACTTAAACCGAGATTGGGCCTGGCAAACTCAGGTAGAGTCGGAACAACGCATAGCCTTGTACAACCAATGGCTGCCTCATGTGCATGTAGATTACCACGAGCAATTTGTTGAAAACCCCTACTATTTTGCTCCAGCCGCAGCCCCTTACCATCATGCCATTACCCCCTGGCAAGCCGAGTTTCAAAAACTTATTGGTCAAAACCATGCTCATTACTTCGATAAAAACAGTTGGCTTTATTTTACTAAAGAAGTGTTCGACTTGTTGTACCCCAGCTATGGCGATACGTACCCTATATTTAATGGAGCTATTGGCATGACCTACGAACAAGCAGGCCATGGACGGGGAGGCCTCCAGGCCTTGCTTCAAAATGGCGACACCCTTAAATTAACCGATCGGGTGGCACATCATTTTACCACCGGGATTTCTACTATTGAAGTAGCCGCTACCCATGCAGACAAATTAATTTCAGAGTTTGAACAATTCTATAAAAAGCGAAATACAGGTAACTATAAATCGTTTGTGATTACCGAAGCCAACCCTCAAAAAGTACGTGCGGTTACCCAACTACTCGACAAGCAAAAAATCAGGTACGGGCAATTGGCTGCCAACCGGAAGCTTACGGGATTTAATTACACCACTTCTACCAATGGAACCATTGCAGCTCCTAAAGGCAGTTTGGTAATTGCCACCAATCAACCCAAAGCCGTTTTGGTATCGGTACTCTTCGAACCACAAACCCAACTGGAGGATTCGCTTACCTACGACATTACCGCCTGGAGCCTGCCTTACAGTATGGATGTGCCTGCCCTGGCTACCACCACAGAGGTACCTGCTGCCCCATGGAGCCCGCCTGCATTTACACCCAATAAAACCGAAAATGCCTATGCACTTGCCTGGGAAGGCAAAAGCTGGCAGTCTGTTGCCATGGCTGCAAAGCTGCAGCAGTTAGGTGTTAAAGTCAGGGTGGCAGACGAACCTTTTACCACCAAGAGCAGTTCGTTTGAACGAGGAAGTTTTTTAGTGTTAAAAGCCGATAATAAAAAAAATAATGAGTACCAGGAACAAGTGGCCACGCAAGGCAACCTGCTTCATATTCAGGTAAGCTCTATTTCAACAGGTTTGTCCTTAAAAGGCAAAGACTTGGGTTCGGGCAGTATGCGCTTGCTGCAAGCACCAACAGTAGCCATTATTGCAGGTAATGGGGTATCGCCCACTTCGTTTGGCGAACTTTGGTACTTTTTCGATCAACTAATGGGCTATCAGGTTACTACCCTTCGCACCGATTACCTTAACCAAGTAAACCTTTGGGAGTATGATGTGCTTATATTTACCAATGGCTACTACCGTAACCTGGATGAACAAAGGCGAAAAATATTAAAAAGATGGGTGGCCGATGGGGGCAAACTCATACTTATTGAAGGCGCCTTACGCAGTTTTGTAGATCAAGAACCGTTTGGGTTGGTGAGCAGTTATGATTCGGATAAACAGGACGAAGACGAAGCACCCCAACAAGAAATATTTGCCGAACGGCAACGAAAAGAGATGGAATCGTATATTCCCGGGGCTATTTTTAAAACTACCATAGATTACACGCATCCTTTGGCGTATGGTTATGCAGCTACTTACTATACACTTAAGCAAACCAGCCAACGCTATGCGTTATTACAAGACGGCTGGAATGTGGCCATTTTACCCACAGGCGTACCTGTAAGTGGTTTTGCCGGCTACAAAACGAAAAAAGACCTAACAAACTCCTTGGTATTTGGGCAGGAGGAAATGGGCAATGGTTCGGTTATATATTTTGTAGACGACCCACTTTTTAGAGCTTTTTGGCAAGCCGGTTTTAAGGCTTTTGCAAATGCTGTATTTGTAACCCCTTAAACCTACACCTATGCAAAAAGTAATTATAGCTTCTAAAAATCCGGCTAAAATACAGGCCGTTGAACTTGCCTTTACCAAGGTGTTTCCGCAGCAAAATTTTAATTTTAAAGGAGTAAGTGTACCCTCGGGAGTACCCGACCAGCCCATGGGCGAAGCTCAAACGTTGCAAGGAGCCGAAAACCGGGTAGCACAGGCTATGCAACAATATAAAGCCGACTTTTGGGTAGGGCTCGAAGG
>JALWRJ010000370.1 GCA_026994125.1 Cyclobacteriaceae bacterium
GAAAACAGGATTGAAGCCAAAGGGTACGGCAGCTCGCAACCTATTTTAAAAGACCACTCCGAAGAGGCCAAAAAACTTAACCGCAGGGTAGAATTTGAACTTTACCGGGATTAGCGGCAAGCTTGCTAAAATAGAAATTAACTGGTTTTAAAAGCTAATTCTTTTGTTGTATTTTTACTGATACAAACCCCTAACAATATGTTTATAAGCTATTTAATTTTACTGAAATTATTGTTGGCACCGGCCACCCATTCGTTAACAGGCGCTCAGGTAGTAGCCAACTCCATCGAGTTCCACGACCCCGAAAACCGTTGGAGTTCGTTACAGGCACATTTAGAATTTACCGAAACCCGGCCCAATGCTGCTAATCGCTACTCATCTATTGATATTGACAATGTGCGTGGTAATTTTTGCTTAAATCGCGAAGTAAAAAAAATGCACGTGCAAAGGCATATTGTGCAGGATTCGTGTTTTTATAATATTGACGAGTACGAACAACTTACCGATAAGGAATTTGAAGAATACAAGCTAACCGATAAGCGCAGTTTCTTTATGCGTAACTACTATTTGTACTTATGGGGCTTGCCTATGAAACTTACCGATGCGGGTACACATATTGACAATACCGTAACAAAAGCCACATTTGATAACCAACAGGCACTCGAAGTAAGGGTTTGGTACGATGAAGCCACCGGCAGCGACATTTGGTATTTTTACTTTAATCCCGAAAACTATGCCATGATTGGCTACCGGTTTTACCACGATGAAACCAAAGGCGATGGCGAATATATTACCCTAAAAGACAGTGAGTTGGTTTTTGGAATTAACATGCCCAAAGAACGCACCTGGTACACCCACCAGGACTCTACCTTATTGGGCACCGATATTTTATCTTCGTTTAGTGAATTAAAACACCAACATTACTAGGCTTGGCAAATGAAAAAATCGAAGCTTACCCGGCTATTGCTTATTTTTTTTGGAAGCATTATAATTTACTTTTTGCTGCTGCATGTGCTTATACAAAGCGAAGCCGGCCACCCCAATGCGGGCATCAATAATTGGCATAATGCGCTGTGGTGGTCTATAACTACCCTTAGCACCGTAGGCTATGGCGATTTGGTACCTATTACCACCACCGGCCGCATTATCGGTTTTATATTTTTAATAGCCAGCTTTTCTATTTATGCTATTTTAATCGGATTAATCTCAAGTATTATGAATAAGTTAAGAGAAGAAAAAAAACTAGGCCTAAATGGTATAAAATGGGAAAACCATGCCATTATCGTAGGTTGGAGCAAATTTGCCAAAGCGGTTATTCAGCAATTACTAGGTGCCAATAAAAAAGTGGTAGTGGTAACCAACCAAAAAGATGCCATCGATTTTATGTATGAAAACTACGCCAACACGCAAGTGTTTGCAATGTATTCCGAAACCAAATCGGCCGAAGTACTCGAAAAGGTAAACATTGGCAAATCATCGGCTGTATTTGTAAACCTGGAAAGCGATACCGAAAAGCTGGTATTTATGCTTAACACAAAAAAAGTGTATAGCAACCTAAACTACATTGTAACCCTTGATAATGCCGACCTAAAACCTACCCTCCTGGAAGCCGGAGCCACCTATGTGCTATCAAAAACCGAAATTGCAGCTAAGTTGCTGGCTTCGTACATTTTTGAACCCGATGTGGCCTCGTACAACGAAGAAATAATTGCCGTAGCCGAAAACGATAGCATGTACGATATGAAACAGTACAAAGTAACCGAAGCCAACCCGTATAAAGGATTGGCCTACGACAAAGTTTTTTACGAGCTAAAAGAGAAATGCAATGCCATTTTGGTGGGTATTGTAAAATGCCAGGGTAATAAAAAAGAAGTAATTAAAAACCCGGAGCGTCCTGTAACAGTAGCACAGGAAGACTACCTGCTTATGCTCATAAATGGTAAAGCCGAACGCTTGGTAGATGAACTGTTCCAAATAAAAGAGGGTGTACACTAGGTTTAACTACCGGCCAGGCGCTCCAGTGTAGTAAGGATTAAATCATCTACAATTTTAGTGTAGTTTTTCGAAAACTCGCCCTTAGCCCGGTTGGCAATAATGGCATTTAAGCTAAGCATTTCATGGCCCATAAGCTTAGCCAACCCATAATAGGCGGCTGTTTCCATTTCAAAATTGGTTAGCCAAAAATTGTCTATATGAAACTGCGTTAAATCGCGCACCAATTTAGGTAATCGGAGGGGTACCCGTATTTTGCGACCTTGTGGTGCATAAAAACCGGGGCTGGTAATGGTGTTTCCTTTAATCATGTCGTGGCCCAGCTGTTTTAGCAATTTAGGTGAGCACTTGGTAAGGTAAGGGGTAAAACCCAATCCGGTACTTTCCTGTACGGCTTCTACAATGGCCTGCTCTTTGGGCGAATGCTTAAAGTTGTAAAAATAATTGAGGGTGTCTAATCCCAAACCGTACTCCGAAGCAATAAACGAACCTACCGGAATATCCTCCTGGATAGCACCAGAGGTGCCAATTCGTACAATTTTTAGCTTTCGTTTTTCCTTTTTTACCTCCCTTGTTTTAAAATCAATATTAACCAAAGCATCCAGTTCGGTCATAAAAATTTCGATATTATCGGTACCCATTCCGGTACTAATAACCGTCATTCGTTTGCCTTTATATTTACCAACATGTGTAATAAACTCTCGTTTATTCATTTCAAACTCCACCTTATCAAAATGCTTGCTGATGTTATATACCCGGCTGGGGTCGCCCACCGCAATAACAATGTCGGCAATGTGCTGAGGTTTTAAATTAAGATGGTAAATACTGCCATCTTTGGTTATGATTAATTCAGAATCAGAAATACGTGCCATGAGGGATAAAATTAAAGAATAAATGTACTAATTATTTTACTTCTGAGGCAGGGTTACCAAACAAAACTGCATTTTCGGTTACATGGCTTACCACCACCGAGCCGGCTCCAATACGAGCCCCTTTACCAATGGTAATGCCAGCCACTACGGTAACGCCCGAACCTATAAACACCCCTTCTTCAATGGTTACTCCATCGTTAATATTAGATCCCATACCTATTTGTACATAATCTGCTACGCTTACACCTTCGCCCAGAGCAACGTTGGCCTGTATTTGGCAATGATGCCCCAACGTAACATTAGCACCCAAAATTACTCCGGCATCCACAAAATTGCCATGCCCCAAGCTGGCCGTTTCGGCCATTAAAAGCCCGGCATGTAAGGCATTAACGGGCATTACTTTTTGCTGCTCCTTTAAATCATCTACAATGGTTTTGCGGAGTTCTTTTTCATCAATGGCCACAAAGGCTTCGCATTCTTTACCAATTATTTGCGTAATATTTTCATCGTCTGTGCCTCCCAATACTGCAACGCCTTCCATTTCGGTGTTATGCAAACTGGTATTATCATCTAAAAAACCATACACAAGTACATCGTTCGATTTAAAAATTTGAGCGGCCGATCGCCCAATGGCAGTTGCTCCAAAAATAATGACAGGTTTATCCATGGCTTTTTCTTGCAAAAATATACTATTCAACAATTTTGAATAGATTTCTTTTAAAACTTCTTCTAAGAAATTTAGTATATTTAGCACCTATAGCATTTTTTTTATGAATAAGCCTCTTGTAACTATTCTTTTCTTTTTTTCGCTGGTTGTACACTCCGGCTTCATGGTGGCTCAAGGTTTTCAAAACAAGCGAATACAAAACTACTTTAAGCAAATTGGCGTTGCAGAAGGCCTGTCTGATGCCAATGTAAATGCCATTGCCAAAGATAAATGGGGCCTTATTTGGATAGGTACCGAATATGGTTTAAACCGTTACGATGGCCATACCATTCGCAAATTCAACATTGATTCTGTTTCTTCGAAAGGCATTTCGAGCAACCTGGTGTACGATATTGTTACCGATACTAAGGGCGATGTTTGGATAGCTACCCTAAACGGCCTCAATAAGTTTAACCATTTAACCGAAACATTTACCGTATATAAAGACCCTGAAAGCAGTAATATATACACCGATATTTTATTTGATAGCCTGGCACAAAAAATTTGGATAACTGCCAATAAG
>JALWRJ010000371.1 GCA_026994125.1 Cyclobacteriaceae bacterium
ATATGCCATCCATACGGGGTTTGTACAGGTTTTGACATATCGCCCGGTTGCCGGAGGGCATAAGCAGCTTGCTCAAACTCGGGCACAATTTGCCCCCGGCCAAAGGGAGGCAACTCACCATTTTGCGACTTGGAGTTTAGGTCTTGGGTGTATAGTTGGCAGAGGCTGTCCCAGTTGGCTCCACGCTGAAGCAGGGAATCGATTGTATAAATTTTTTGCCTGGCTTTTTGCTGCGCCTCTTCGCTATTCTTTGTGGTAGAACGAATCATAATATGTGCCACTTTTAAGGTGCCTTGGTTAGGCCGCTTGTCTTGCACCCATACAATATGGTAGCCATAGCGGGTTCTAAAAGGAGTTGACACCTGGCCTACCGGGGTATTGTAGGCCATGTTTTCGAACGGGTACAGCATTTGAAATACCGTAAAATAGCCTAAGTTTCCATTATTTTGCTTTGCAGAGGGGTCTTGCGAATAGGCAGCAGCCACCTCGGCAAATGGCTGGCCATCCAATACCTTAGTACGCAGCTCTTGTATTTTTTGGTAGGCTTTTAGGGTATCGGCCGGTGTAGGGTTTTTGGGTAATCGTACCAAAATATGCGATGCCTTAATTTGCCACAGGCTACGCTGGTAAGCTTCGTTAAGCAAGGCTTCCTCTTCTTTTTTGGGGCTCAGGTAGGTTTCGTCCAGTTGATTTTTATACAAGGCAAATTCTTTTTTAAAAGCAGTGGTGGTATCGTAACCTGCCTGCCCGGCTGCTTTTACTTTAAGCCTAAAATTAATATACAATTGCAGGTAGCTATTAATACTATCGCGTGTGGCTCCTGCTGCCGTATTATTTTTGTTAAAAGCATAGATAAATTCATCGGCAAAGCGTTTTTCGCCCGCCATGGTAAACAAGGGTTTTTTATTTTTAACCTGGCCTAAGGCTGCCTGCTGTATTGCGGGCAGTTGTCCCACCAATAGTGCAAAAATTAGTATCTTTTTTAGTTGCATTTACTCGTTGCATTTATGAGCCTTAAATAGGCTGAACCCTACATACTTTCAGGTTAAAATTTTGTGGCTGCAATTTTACTACAATCTATTAAAAACTACTTTATATATCTTTTATTAAACGAATAATATTGCCTTTAGTATCCGGCACAAACTCAATTTTATCCATAATTTTATGTACCAAAAGCAAACCTACTCCCCCTTTTCGTTTCGATTTTATAATGTCGTTTACATTGGGCATGGGGTGATGCGTAATATCGTAGCCTTGGCCTTTATCAATAATTTCGAAGACTACTTTATGCTTAGCTACCTCAGCAAATACTTCGAGGGTTTCGCTATGGTTACATAAGGAGGAATGAATAATTACATTAGCACAAACCTCATCTACGGCCAACACCAAAGCATTTAGCTCTACCTCCGTCAACGAAGTATGTGCCAGTACATCGGTAACAAAGGCTCTTATGTGAGCCAGGTTTTTACGTTGGCAATATATTTTTAAGCTATGCTTCATTAATTATGGTTAGCGCTTGTTCCTCTGAAGGCGCAAATTTCATCAGTTGGTCTAAGCCGAGCATATCAAATACATTTTTTACTTTTTTGCTTAGGGCAAACAAAATCATTTTTTGATGGTTTTCGTTCAGCTCTTCGATGTAGCTCATAAAAACTCCTAACCCGGCCGAGGAGATATAATTAAGTTGGGAGCAATCTACTAAAATATGGCTTTTGCCTGCCCCGCTAAGTTGTTTCAGGGCATCGTCCAGTTGAATGGAGGAGCTGGCATCAATATCGCCTTGAATAACGAGCACGGTAACTTCCCCGGTTTGTTTTGTGTGTATGTGTACCATATTACTTAAATTTTATAACCAGCAAGGTGTAATCATCTTCCAACTGCCGGTGTTCACAAAAGGCATAAACAGCCTCCATTATTTTATCTTTTATTTGTTCGGGGTTTAGGTTATGGTGCTGTTCAAGCAATTGTTGAAGCCTATCGAACCCGAACTCTTCTTTACGATTATTTTGGGCTTCGGTTATGCCATCGGTGTATAAAACCAGCACATCCCCCGTATGGTAGGTTACTTGGTTTTGTTCTACATAGGAGGTGTACCTGGCCCCTCTTATAATGCCCAGCCCTAATCCTTTATTTTGAAAGTACGAAGCCTTGTTTTGCCGGCTACTGTAGTAAAGGGTAGGCACATGGCCGGCACGTGCAAACTGCAAGGTTTGGGCAGATGTATTAATTACAAAATACGAAAGAGTTACAAACGAAGATTTATCGAGGCCGGCACTAATGGCTATATTGGCTTTGTTCAAAAATTCAACCGGAGCTGGGTTTTGTTGGGCCAAGGCTAAAAAAGCACCTTTGAGTTGTGCCATGTGAAAGGCAGCTGAGGTGCCTTTACCGCTTACATCGCCAATAATTAGGGCTGTGGTGTGACCATTAATGGCAAAGCTATCGTAATAATCACCCCCAACCTCATCGGCCGCAGCCGAAAAGCTACCTATATCAAAGCCCGGGTTGCTGCCTAGTTGGGCAGGTAATAGCTTGGTTTGTACCTGCTTGGCAATTTTGAGCTCTTCTTTATAGCGTTCGGTAGCTATGGCTTCGTTTACCATTCTAAAATTGGCTACCGAAATACCGGCCTGGTTGGTAAAGGTTTCAATAATTTCGAGCAGTTCACGCGTAAAGCCATCTCGAACATCCTTTAGCAAGTAAAGGGTGCCCTCTTGCTGCTCGTTTATAAATATAGGAAAATAAGCTACCGAACGAAACCCTGCTACCCTGATTTTACCAAATACTCCGGTTTTTTTATGCTTGTTTTTTAGGATTTTTTTTCGAAAACCAACCCCTGCCTGCGAAAAATCGGTGGTTATTTCATGGATTTGTTCATAGGTTATTTCATGAAAAAAATATTTTTCATCTTTTTCAAGCTCAATCCAGGCGGCCGTTGCTTCTACGGTTTGCACAGCACTGTCCAGTAGTACTTTAAAAATTTGTTCTTCGTTTTTTTCGGTTTGAATAGATTGGCTAATGCGCTGAAAATTAATTACTTCGTTTAGTTTTTGCTCAAAAGCAGAGGTGGTAGGAATATTAAAAGCGATAACCAATACCGAAAACAAAGCATACAAGGTAGCAAAGCCAATAATGGATTCTAAAAACACGCTGTTAGTAAAATGCGATAAAAAAGCATTTTGCTGTTGGTAAGCCAGAATAACAGAAGCAAATAAAACCAAAAACAAGAGCGACACGGTAAGCAACGCAATGCTCTTCCACTTTTGTTTAAAGCTTAGATAAGCCACCCATTTCATGTTAAAGGCTACCATTACGCCTACCACTAAAACCAATATTTGGTAGTAGCCTTTGGCCGGGAGTTCAACAATATCGAGTAGTAAACTGCCCAGTAAAAGGTATTCCAGGGTGTTCCAAACAATTAGTAAGCGTTTACTTTTTTGGTAAAGGATAAGCCTTTTCCAAACCACAAACGTAGCTACGGCAAAAGCTGAGGCCAAGCCCAGCACCACCATAAATATAAAATTGATGTAGATTACATTTTTACTAAGGCCGGTACCCCCCAGCAAAAATTCCAAGGAACGGAACCCCATAGCTACCATAAGGGTAAGCAAGCCGGTAATAAAAACTTTCCAAAGTAAATCAATCAGGTTTACCCGGTCGGCTACCGGCACACGTGCTTTGTAAAACACAAACAGAGCCAGTACATAAAACAGGTAAATGCTGTTGGGCAGGTACTCATCAAAACCCGGCTCTACCTGGCTACCCGCACTAAACCGGATAGTTAGCTCCACCATAACCAATGCCAACCAGGACAAAATGGCAAACCAGAGGGCAATTTGAGCAATAATTTTTTTTGACAAGGTTTTTAGATTAAACAGGTGGATGCAACAGCAATAATCATCCCAAATGTACTAAAATAAGAAATTTACCCTGCATTTAATTTACCAAAGGTTTTATTTAAACCTACTGTTTTTCTTCTACAACTAGGGAAAATCCTTTGAACAACTAGGGGAATCCCTTTGGATTTTATAAATAAAAAACTGAAAACATTGCAGAACTTGCAAGTTTAAATAATCTACTGTTTTTAGAATTT
>JALWRJ010000372.1 GCA_026994125.1 Cyclobacteriaceae bacterium
ATTAATAATAATGCGCCATATACAGTAGTTATTGGGGCGCACTTCGACCACCTGGGCTATGGCGATGAAGGCTCGCTGAGTGGTGAACATGCCATCCATAACGGAGCCGATGATAATGCAAGTGGTGTTACTGTTTTGTTAAAACTAGCCGAGTACCTACCCGGCAAATACACCCAAAACAACTACTTATTTATTGCCTTTTCGGGCGAAGAAAAAGGCTTGTGGGGCTCCAACTGGTTTGTTAAGCACCCTACCATTGATTTGGCCACCGTTAACTACATGCTTAATATGGATATGGTAGGCCGGCTCGATGCCGAGAAAAAACTAGCCGTGTACGGTACGGGCACCTCGCCTGTATGGAACACCATTTTGCCCGGCATTGCTCAAAAAAATGGTATTAAAATGATTTCCAAAGAAAGTGGTGTAGGGCCTTCGGATCACACTTCGTTTTACCTGACCGATGAACCCGTTTTACACTTTTTTACCGGACAGCACGAGGATTACCATAAACCCACCGATGATGCCGATAAAATAAATTATGAAGGCATGAAGCTGGTTCAAAAATTTATTGAAGACGTAATAGCCGCTACCAATGATAAGGGTAAACTGGCTTTTACTAAAACCAAAGATGAAGACTCACGAAAAGCACCCAAGTATTCAGTAACCCTGGGGGTAATACCCGATTATATGTTTGAAGGCCCCGGTATGCGTATAGAAGGTGTAAAAGAAGACCGGACTGCACAAAAAGCCGGCATTCAAAAGGGTGATGTGGTTATAAAAATAGACGATTTAGAAGTAACTGATATGATGGCCTATATGAAAGCCTTGGGCATGTATAAAAAAGGAGATAAATCGAAAGTGGTTATTAAACGAGGCGATGAGGAACTAACCCTGGATGTAACCTGGTAAGCAGTATGTGGGCTGTGTTTAATATTCCCGTTTGGCAGGGTATTTTGCTCTTGGTAGTTCTGGTTAATCTGCTAGGCACCTTGGTTGTATGGCTAAGCCGTAAACTTATTGTGGTTAGGCTTACTAAACAACACGAACGGATAGGGAGGTTACTTTTTCGGGTTTCGGCCGGTTTAATTGCCTTGCTTATTTCGCTGAGTTATGCGAACGAACGAGTTGAGTTTAACCGGGTGCGCGATTCACTCGAACACGAAGCTTCACTCATTACCAATGTTTTTATTAAACTAGAATTACATCATTCGGCCACGGCCGATTCTATGCATGTGTTGCTTAAAAAATATGTTGAGCTTACCATTGACGACCATTGGGAGCAAGCAAACGCTAACCCTTATTACTCAAGCATAGCACAAACCATGGGAGCATTGGCTGCCTTAGCACTGGATTTGCCCGAAAATGATAAACGGCAGGCCGTGCTAAAAGCCCAGGTAATTGAAGAGGTAAACCAAATGGTAAACCTGATGCAGGTTCGATTTTATGCAAAACATGCTCTTTTCCCATTTTTGGTTTATGTGTTGGGTATAGGTATGTTGTTTATGTGGATGTTTTTTGCTGTATATAATCCCGATGTGATCTCGCTCTTCTTTTTAGGATTATACAACTCCTTTTTGGTGTTGCTTATCTATTTTATTATAGTGCTTAGTAACCCACTTGTGGGGGTGTTAAGAATAGAGCCTGATGCCTTTAAGGTGCTTAAAAACAAAGGAATAGATGTTTATTTTGACCAAAAGTAACATGAGAAAAATAAAACTTTTTCTTGGTTTTTTAGGGATGCTATTAAGTGTTACCATGGCTTTAGCACAACAGGTAAAACCCCTGTTTCAGTCCGATACCCTGCTGCATATTACCCTTAAACTACCTGTAAAAGATATTAGTAAGGATGTTGAAGAAAGGGCTTACCGTGAGGGCGAGCTTTCGTACAAAAGAGCAAATGGAACTACATTTACTCAAACCATAAAAATTAAATTACGTGGAAAAAACAGAGCAAAAATGTGCTCTTTTCCACCTTTAAAAATCAATTTAAAAAAATCGAAACTGGCCAATACTGTTTTTGACGGGCAGGATAAACTCAAGTTAGTAACGCATTGTACAAGCCGGCCCAATGCAGACCAACTGCTTATTAAAGAGTACCTGGCCTATAAATTATATCAACAAGTGTCTCCTTACAGTTTCCGGGTACGGCTTTGTAAAATTACCTATATCAATACCTCCAAAAACAACGAAGCTTCAACACATTTTGGTTTTTTTATTGAAGATATTGATGATGTGGCTGCACGCAACCAAATGGCTGTGTTTGAGGGTTCCATTGCTAACCAGGATGCTTGTGTTCAAACCGAGCTCGACAAAATGACGTTTTTCCAGTTTATGATTGGTAATTTGGATTGGTCAGTGCCAAACCGCCATAATATAAAACTGATTGCAGCACCCGGTAGTAGCCCTGTGCCGGTACCTTACGATTTCGATTTTGCAGGTTTTGTTGGCTCTCCTGATGCTACACCTCCCGAACAGTTTGATCTTCCTTCGGTAAAAGCAAGGTATTTTATGGGCTTTTGCCGTATCTCCGGTGGTTACAATCCGGTTATAAAATACTACCAAGCCAAGCAGCAAAACCTGATAGAGGTAGTTAAAAATAATCCCTATCTGGAAGAAAAGCCCAAGGCAATAGCGATAAAATACCTGAACGGTTTTTTTGATATTTTGAAGGACCCAAAGGCGTTAGAAACTAAAATCATTAGGGCATGCAGGGTAAACCATACCCATATTTATCAATATGAATAAGCAAGTGTACATAAACAAACTTTGGGTAGTGGTAGGTGTAATTTCCGTGGGTCTGTTATTTGGGTCGTTTGTCAGGTATGCTCCCCAATTTAACTACGAAGGCACCAATGCTTTGTATATTGAAATCACCGATAGCTTGTATGTAAGGTGGCTAACAGCTAAGGCAGCACCGGGGATGGCTGAACTTTATACTACCGATGGCAATTTGCTGGCGGAAAAGACCACACAACCCGGTAAAATACACAAGGTAGCTTTTGCAACTAACCTGGCCAACGAACTAACGTTACGTTTTGGCAGCAAAACCGGCAACGTTTTTACACAAAAACTAAAGCCCTTAGAAAGCCCTGCCCCAGCTGTTTTTACCGGAGCCGATTCGGTATTTGTGCTGGGCGATGTGCATGGCGAATACAATAAGTTAATAACGTTGCTAACGCATGCGGGAGTAATTGATAGCCGCCTAAACTGGGTGGCCGGGCATGCCCATGTGGTGTTTTTGGGCGATTTATTTGATAGAGGCAATGACGTAACCCGGGTGCTTTGGTTTATTTATTCCTTAGAAGATAAAGCCCGGAAAGCAGGGGGTAATGTTCATTTGGTGTTGGGTAACCACGAACTTATGGTTATGTCTAAAGATTTACGCTACCTGGGGCCTAAGGAGGCCGCTATTGCGGCTACCTACGGTGTAAGCTATTCCGATATGTATCACCCCACAAAAGCCCTTTTAGGGCAATGGTTGGTAAGCAAACCGGGTATTATTAAAATTAATAAGGCCATTTTTGCGCATGGGGGCATCGTTAACTTCCCCTATTCATCGCTGGAAGATTTTAACCGACAAACGGCCAAGTATTTGCAACACCCGGCTTTCCTGGATTTAATGAATGATAAACCGGATACATTGGCGTATAGCCGGCAAGAATGGGAGGATCAATTACGTTTTTTTTATGGCAGCAACAGCCCGTTTTGGTACCGCGGCTATGTTCGTTACGATACCCTGTTGCCCCAATTAAACCACATGCTTAAGCAATTTCAATCTAAATTGCATGTGGTGGCGCATACGCCTCTAAAATCAATCTCGGTACGGTACAACGGCAAGGTGGCCACTGCCGATTTGGAAAAGCCGGCTACGGAACTTCTTTTATTAGTGGCCAAAGGCAAAAAATATGCCCCTTATAAAATTAATTTACAAGGGGAGGTTTCGGCTGTAAAACCAACCCATTAAGGCTATGCTGTTAAAAAAAATCACTTTAGGTGTTTTTACTTTTCTAACCTGTATAATTGCCCGGGGTCAAACCCAACCACCGGTAGAAAAAGGAGATTTTTACCCGACCGATTTGGTAGAGCTTATTCGGCTTGATACCTCCTTGGTGCTGGATATACGCTATGCTACTGCTGCCAATTTTACAGGCCGGCCGGTATATACCCAGGCACGTGCTTTTTTACAAAGGCCGGCTGCCGAAGCCCTGGTACAAGCAAATGCTGCGCTTAAGCCCTTAGGGTATGGCATAGTGGTTTTTGATGGCTACCGGCCTTGGCGTGTAACCAAAACTTTTTGGGAAATAACCCCACCGGATAAAAAACAATTTGTGGCCAACCCTGCACAAGGATCGCGACATAACCGTGGGTGTGCCGTAGATGTAAGTTTGGTAAACCTGGTTACCGGTAAGCAAGTACCTATGCCCGGGGCTTATGATGAAATGACTGAGCGCTCGTACCCCGATTACACCGGGGGAACCCCTGAGCAGCGAGCCAACAGGGACTTACTACGCAAAGTGATGGAAGCCCACGGGTTTACTGTGTATCGTTATGAGTGGTGGCATTTCGATTACCAGGGCTGGCAGCATTACCGCCTGTTAGATATCCCTTTCGAAGAAATTGAGTAGCACCCGCTAAATCAAAAAATCAGTAAGGTTTTTTGCCTATCCAATTGCCGGGTGGATCGTAATTACATACCCAAATATCCATGCCATCGCATTCAATTTTGGCACAGCCCACTCGTTGAGTAGTTTTCCATACTACTTGGGTATAATGGCCACATACACCCCTGCAGCTGTTGGTTTGGTAGTCATAATCTTTAATTTCTTCACCCCAGCTATTTACTACATCGGCCGGGCTATAGTAACCCGATGTGCCCATAAACAAGTTTTCGCCTAGCCCTTTGGTGTGGCTGTGCTTAAATGCACATTTTTCTGCTTTTAGTTGCTTGGCCCATTTTAAGGCAATCTTAGCTAATTTTGCATCCCAGGTTAGCGGTGGCACATGTACCTTGGTACGCCACTGGTTGTGGGTGGCTACTAGTTCATCAATTTCGGATTGAGTTAAATTGGGTGTAGCAGGCTGCATCCAAAACCAGATAAGAATAAATGGTAAGAAATTCATTTTGCGTGCTTTTATAAATAGTCAACCAACGTTTCTAGTCCAATACCCCGCGATGCCTTCATTAGCACGGTGGCCTTAGTAATAGGATGCTTTTGGAGGTATTGGGCTAGTTCTTCCTTAGTAGCAAAGTAAAGGCTCCCAATACATTTTTTGGCGGCTTCTTTCGATGCTTTACCACAATAAAAAACACCATCAAACCCTTTGCTACACACTAGCTTACCTAAAGCAGCGTGCTCCTTGGGGGTCTCATTGCCTAATTCCAGCATATCGCCTAAAATTACCATTTTTTTTGCATAATCCATCGAAGCAAAGTTTTCAATGGCTACTTTCATTGAGTCGGGGTTTGCATTATAAGCATCTAAAATAAGTGTATTGTTTTTGGTTTTTACTATTTGCGAACGATTGTTGCCGGGTGTGTAAGTACATACCGCATGCAGTGCCTTGCTAGCAGGCACTTTAAAAAATAAACCAATGGCAAGGGCTGCAGCAAGGTTAGCAAAGTTGTAGTTGCCGGTTAGGTGTGTGGTGTAGTTTCGGCTTTGGTAGCTAAATGCTACAAATGGGTTGGCCTGCCTGTATTCAAGATGCACAAAGTCGTGTTTGCCCGGGTATAAAATGGGGTGGCTAAACCGCTTGGCCATATTGGCTAAAACAGTATCGGTTGAGTTAATAAATACATTTTTTCCATGTGCTTTAATGTGTTGGTACAATTCGGTTTTCCCTCGTAAAACGCCCTCAATTCCACCAAAACCTTCTAAATGTGCCTTGCCAATGTTTGTAATAAGGCCATAATTGGGGTTGGCAATATTACAGAGGGCGGCAATTTCACCTATATGGTTGGCTCCCATTTCAATAACGGCCATTTCGGTTTGGGGCGGCATTGCCAGCAAAGTAAGCGGCACCCCAATATGGTTATTAAAATTGCCTTGGGTAAAATGTACTTTATACCGGGTGCTTAATACCCTGGCAATAAGTTCTTTGGTGGTAGTTTTTCCATTACTCCCCGTAATGCCTATTACTGGTATATTAAATTGGTTGCGATGGTAGCGTGCAAGTTGTTGTAAGCTGGTTAGCACATTTTTAACCTGTAGTATGTTTGGGTGTGGTTCGGGCGGAGCCTCATCAACAATGGCATATAAAGCACCTTGTTCCAGCGCTTGTTGGGCAAATTTATTTCCGTTAAAATGTGTGCCTTTTAAGGCAAAAAAGAGCTGATTTTTAGAAATATTACGTGTATCGGTCGTAATTCCGCTACTTTGTAAAAACAGTGGGTAAAGTGCTTCGGTTTGCATAAAGCTAAAATAGATAATTTTAACTCGGTATCAATTAGCAAGGGGAAAATAATGCTGACTGCCAGGTGTTTTGGCTCTTCTTTAAAATCACTTTGTTTTATTATATTGTTGCATGCCCTTGAATAATCGGGCATGTATTTTATACTCCAGTTGTTTGATGTCTTAAAAAAAATAAAACTTAGGTGTGTTGGCGGATTAAAGGAGGCTAGGCAACCTTTAGTTGACTGTACTTCGATTTGCTAAGTTTTTTTTCTGCGTAATCTTTGGTTACAACCAGCTTATCTACTTTTTCTTCAGAAGGTAGTTCAAACATGGCATCGGTAACTATGGCCTCGCAAATCGAACGCAATCCACGGGCTCCCAAACTAAATTCTACTGCTTTATCTACAATAAAATCCAATGCCGAAGGTTTAAATTCTAACCGGATGCCCTCCATCTCGAAAAGTTTTTGGTATTGTTTAATTAAGGCATTTTTAGGTTCGGTTAATATGCGTTTCAGTGTTTCTCTGCTTAATGGATTTAAGTGGGTAAGTACAGGTAGCCTGCCAATTAGTTCAGGTATTAATCCATAACTTTTTAAATCCTGTGCATTTACATACGATAACAAATCTTCTTCCTGTATGTCTTCGTAATGGTTTACATTGCCAAAGCCTAAAGGCCTGGAGTTTATCCGTTTGGCAATTTTTTTAGTAATGCCATCAAACGCCCCACCACAAATAAACAATATGTTTTCGGTGTTTACGGTAATCATTTTTTGGTCGGGGTGCTTACGCCCTCCCTGGGGTGGTACATTTACCGAAGTTCCTTCCAGCAATTTTAGTAAGGCTTGTTGAACGCCTTCACCACTTACATCGCGGGTAATTGAGGGGTTATCCGATTTGCGCGAAATTTTATCTACTTCATCAATAAACACTATGCCACGTTCGGCTGCTTCTACATCGTAATTGGCCGCTTGCAATAGCCGGGTTAAAATACTCTCAACATCTTCGCCTACATAGCCGGCCTCGGTTAGCACGGTGGCATCTGCAATACAAAAAGGCACTTGCAGGGTTTTAGCAATGGTTTTGGCTAAAAATGTTTTACCGGTACCGGTTTCGCCCACCATTAAAATATTCGATTTTTCTATTTGCACATCGTCTTTGGCCGGCTTTTGCATAAGCCGTTTGTAATGGTTATACACTGCCACTGACATATATTTTTTGGCTTCGTCTTGCCCAATCACAAACTCGTCCAAAAATTTTTTCATTTCGGCCGGCTTAATCAGGTTAAATTTTGGAATAGATTCCGTTTCGGTTTTGCTTTCTTCGCTTAAAATTTGTTGCGCCTGGGTAATGCATTTATCGCAAATATGTGCATGAATACCCGATATCATCAAATCCACATCTTTTTTGCTTCTTCCGCAAAACGAACAAGTAACTTCAGCCATAGTTTTTAACTTAAATTTGTGCAAAGATACAGAAACGAGACCAATTTAACGGCCTCGCTTCCGGGGGCAGTTATTTGGTTTTTATAAGCACTTCATCCACCAAACCGTACGCTTTGGCTTCGGAAGCGCGCATCCAGTAATCTCTGTCCGAATCTTTTTCTATTTGCTTATAGGTTTTGCCACTATGTTTCGAAAGTATTTCGTACAAATCTTTTTTGAGTGCCAAAATTTGTTTTAACGAAATTTCCATATCCGAGGCCTGGCCTTGTGTGCCGCCCAATGGTTGGTGAATCATGATTCTTGAATGGGGTAGTGCCGAACGCTTACCGGCTTCGCCTGATGCCAATAGTACGGCTCCCATCGAAGCCGCTAAGCCGGTGCAAATGGTAGCCACATCGGGCCGAATGTATTGCATGGTATCGTATATGCCCAGCCCGGCATATACTCCACCTCCAGGGCTGTTGATGTACATAATAATATCTTTGTTGGGGTCGGCCGATTCTAAAAATAGTAGCTGTGCCGTTATAATGTTGGCTATGTGGTCGTCTATGGCCATACCTAAAAATATTATCCTGTCCGATATTAACCGGCTAAACACATCAATTTCTCTGAAATTACCCGGCCGTTCTTCAATGACCGAACGGGTCATGCTTTCTACATAGTGCCCATAGCGGTCTATAGATGAACCGCTTATTCCTTGGTTGTGTATAGCGAACTTCCTAAAATCTGTATCTTTCATATATTATTTTTTTATTGTTGTTTATCTAACTTGCAATTTACCTAAATTTCTGAATACTAATTCTAAATGCAACGTAATTTGGTAAAAAAGCTCATAAAAAAAGGAAGCCTGAGCCTCCTTTTAATTTGATTATGAAGATGCGCTAGATTGCGCTGGCCAGTTTTCTAAATTCATCAACCGATACTTTTTTATTGGTAATAGTTACTTGCTCTTTAATGTATTCGTACACTTTTTCGCCTGCTACCTGGTGGTACAGGTTGGTGTAGTTTTCGCCATTATTTGCTGTTAAATAACTGTTTACAAATTCGTCCATTTTTTCACCCAATTGGCTAATAATGGCAGGCCCGCCAAACTGCTCGGCAAGTACCAGGGCAGCTTTCGATTTTACATCTTTATCTTCTACTTTAATGCCGGCTGTTTCCGAAATCTTATTCCTAATCAAACTCCATTTAAGCTCCTTTAGGTACATGTCAAATTCGGCTTCAATTTGCTCCTTGCTTACTTTGCCTTCGTTCGATACAAACAACCATTCTTTTAAAAAGGTGTTAGGTGTTTCTATTTTAACCTTGTCTAAAAAATAATTCCTGATAGCATGTTCAAGTAAATAATCCGATTCCTTTTCATAGTTTTTTGAGATAGAATTTTCTACTTTTTCAATAAAATCTTTTTCTGTTTTAACTAAATCCTTTCCAAATATTTTATCAAAAAATGCTTGGTTTATTTCGGCCGGAACTTTTCGGTTTACATTGATAACCTCTAAGGTTACAGTACCATTTACTTCTTTGGCTTTATTGTCTTCCAAACCCAATGCTTGCGCTATTTCGGTATCGGAAGGGAGCACTTTTCTAATATCAAAGCTTACTTTGTCGCCTTTTTTTAATCCAACAAAAGGTTTTAGCTCTTTTTTGCCCAGGTTCTTAGTTTCAAGTACTCCTTGTGCTTCCAATTCGGTGCCTTCCTGGGTAAATTTACCATACAGGCCATCACCCGCTTCGCTTAGTTCGGGGTTGGTCATGTCGCCATATTGCTCCTTTAAGTTGGATATGGTTTCGTCAATAACTTTTTTGTCCACTTTAATTTCGTGGCGTGTAATTTTTTGCTTTTTGGTTAATTCCACTTTAAAGTCGTCCACCAATCCTATGCTGTACTCAAAGTCAAAATCGGATTGTGTGCTCCAATCAATCTTGCTCATTTGCTCATAATTGGGCAAAGGTTCACCTATTATATTAAGGTTATTTTCTTTAATATAATCGTTTATGGCATGCGAAATAATATGGTTTACTTCTTCTACTAAAATAGATTTGCCATACATATTTTTAATAATGCCAACAGGAACTTTCCCTTTTCTAAAACCTTTAATTTCTGCTTTTTTAGCGTACTCTTTTACTTTTTTCTCAACCTTCGAAGCATAATCGGCCTGAGTTAAACCTATGTTTAATGAGGCTTCGGTTGCGTTTTTTTTGTTTAATGCAATTTCCAACACAAAATTGTTTAATACTGTAAATTAAAAAACCCCCAATCTCATCCCGGTTTTTATTCGGGAAATCTCGACCGAGGGTGTAGTGCGGATGAAGGGAGTCGAACCCCCACGCCCGAAGGCGCTAGATCCTAAGTCTAGTGCGTCTACCAATTTCGCCACATCCGCAAATGGAGTGCAAAGAAACTAAGTTTTTTTATTATAGCCAATAGTAAAAAACTAATTATTTTTATATGCTTCAAAAAAAGGGGCACTATACCGGCAATGTGCTTCAAAACCACCATTTATTTGACGTTGCAAACTAAAAAATCAGCATCTTTGTAGTGCAGTATGGTAGATGAAAAACAACTCGAACAAGAAAGTAAGGAGCTTATCCGTAAATATCGTAAGCTATTGCGCCATGCTAAACCTTTTTTAAAGGATAACGATGCCAAGCTTATTCGTAAAGCCTTTAATTTATCCATGGAGGCGCACGAGGGTATGCGTAGAAAATCGGGTGAGCCATACATTTACCATCCCTTAGAAGTTGCTCAAATTTGTGTGGCCGAAATTGGCTTGGGAACGACTTCCATTATTGCTGCTTTGCTGCACGATGTAGTAGAAGATACCGACTACGAGGTAGAAGATATTGAACGTGAGTTTGGGAAAAAAGTGGCTTCAATTATTGATGGCCTTACCAAGATTTCGGGTGTAGGTAGCAATACCGATAGTGGCCAGGCAGAAAATTTTCGCAAAATGCTGCTTACCCTTTCGCAAGATGTGCGTGTAATATTGGTAAAATTGGCCGACCGCCTGCACAATATGCGCACCCTTGATAGTATGCCTCGCCATAAGCAATTAAAAATTGCTTCCGAAACCATCTTTTTATATGCCCCCCTGGCACACCGGTTGGGCTTATATGCTATTAAGTCCGAAATGGAAGATTTGCACCTTAAATATACCCATTTCGAAATTTACCAGTCTATTGTAGATAATATTAAGGTAACCAAAGATGTTCGCGACCGGTTTATTCGTAGGTTTATCAGGCCCATACAACAAGAGCTGGCCAACCAAAACTTTAAATTTACCATTAAGGGGCGGGTAAAATCTATTCATTCCATTTGGGAAAAAATGCGTAAGCAAGACATACCGGTAGAGCAGGTATTCGATTTGTTTGCCATAAGAATAATTGTAGATGTACCCCTGGAACAGGAAAAGGCTGTTTGTTGGCAAGTGTACTCTATTGTAACCGATTTTTATAAACCTAACCCCGACCGCCTGCGCGATTGGGTAAGCACACCCAAAGCCAATGGGTACGAATCGTTGCATACTACCGTTATGAGCCGTACCGGTAAATGGGTAGAGGTGCAAATACGAACTAAACGGATGGATGATATTGCCGAAAAAGGCTATGCCGCCCATTGGAAATACAAGGATAATAGCAATAACAAACCTAGTGGCCTCGAAACCTGGATAGCTCAAGTGCGCGAACTGCTCGAAGAAAACAGCTCTAATGCCATTGAGTTTGTGGATGAATTTAAATCGAACCTGTACCAGGACGAAGTGTTTGTGTTTACACCCAAAGGCGATTTGCGTACACTCCAAAATGGGGCAACCACCCTCGATTTTGCCTTCGATATACATACACAAATAGGCTTAAAATGCCTGGGTGCTAAAGTAAACCAGCGGTTGGTGCCCTTAAACTATGTACTACAAAATGGCGACCAGGTAGAAATTATTACCTCTAGCAAACAAAAACCCAGCGAAGACTGGCTAAGGTTTGTGGTAACCTCTAAAGCACGTTCGGGAATTAAACATGGGCTTAAAGACGAATTTAAACAAATAGCCGAAGAGGGTAAAGAAATTGTGCTGCGTAAATTAAAACAGCTTAAAATAGATCACCAAACCGGTACATTTACAGAGTTGGCTAAGTTTTTTGGCCTTTCGCAGGTCAACGATTTTCTTTACCGCGTAGGCAAAGGCATTATTGAACCCAAAGAAATTAAAAAATTCAAGGATGCTTCTTTGGTTAAAAAAATTGCTCCCACGCATAAAGAATGGACCGATGCCAAGCAAGTAAGTAAGCTTATAACAAAAGAAACCGGTCGCCAGGACAGTATTTTATTTTTGGGCCAGGATTTGGATTTAGTAGATTACAAATTTGCAGCTTGTTGTAGCCCTATACCGGGCGATGATGTTTTTGGGTTTGTTACCATTAACGAAGGAATAAAAATACATCGCACCACTTGCCCTAATTCAGCCGAATTGTTATCTAAGCATGGGCATAGAGTAATTAAAGCCAAATGGGCATCAGAGAAAAAAGAATCCTTCGAAGCCGGCCTTGAAATTATTGGTACTGACAGGGTAGGGCTTATAAGCGATGTAACAAAAATAATATCAAACGAGCATAAAGTAAATATGAAATCGATAACCGTAGATACCGATACCGGAATTTTTGAAGGTAAAATTTTCTTGTATATTAAAAACAAACAACATTTAAACGAATTAGCTAAAAAACTGGAAAATGTAGAAGGTGTTGTCAAAGTAAACCGAATTAAAGACAAGTAATTACTGAACCGAAAACTATATATTTGTATAAAACTTAGATAGTGGCCATGGCTTTTAACCCTCAAATTTTTGAAGAAGTTACCAAAATATTTACCGCCTACCTTGAAAACAAAGGGTTGCGCAAAACCCCCGAACGGTTTGCCATATTAGAAGAAATTTACTCCCTGGATGGTCATTTCGATGTGGAATCGCTCTACGTTAATATGAAAAATAAAAATTACCGGGTAAGTAGGGCAACGGTGTACAACTCACTCGATTTGCTGGTAGAATGCGATTTGGTAAGTAAACACCAGTTTGGTAGAAATTTGGCGCAATACGAAAAATCCTACGGGTTTAAACAGCACGACCACCTAATTTGTACCGAGTGCCATAAAGTGGTAGAATTTTGTGACCCCCGTATCCATAATATTCAAACTATGGTAGGCGAGTTACTCAACTTTGAAATACTCCATCACTCACTTAATTTATACGGTGTTTGTGGCGATTGCCAGGTTAAACATAAAATATCAGGTAAATCAGGCAAAGGTTAAAAGTAGCTATTACATAAATATCGTATGGTGGCTGTTGGCTTGCGATGAATCATTCATAATATTTGCATCTAAATTATTAAATACAATATGAGCGTTGATGTTTTACTGGGCCTCCAATGGGGTGATGAAGGAAAAGGAAAAGTTGTAGATTACCTGGCCTCTACCTATAAGGTGGTAGCAAGGTTTCAAGGTGGCCCAAATGCCGGCCACACCCTGGAGTTTGACGGCATTAAACACGTGCTTCACCAAATACCCTCCGGTATATTTCGTGCCGATATAAAAAACATTGTTGGTAATGGGGTGGTGCTAGATCCTGTAATTTTTAAGAAAGAGATTGAAGACCTCGCTCACCTGGGGCTGGATGCCCGTAAAAATTTGTTTATTTCTAAGAAGGCTCAGTTAATTCTACCAACACATAGGTTGCTCGATGCTTACCAGGAAGAAGTAAAAGGAAGTAAAAAAATTGGTTCAACTTTAAAAGGTATTGGTCCTACCTATCAGGACAAAATTGGGCGTCAAGGCTTGCGTGTGGGCGATATTACCCTACCCGGTTTTAACAAGAGGTACAAAGCGCTTCGCGATAAGCATCTATCAATGATTAAAAACGATGAAATAGCTCAAAATATAAAAGAACTTGAACCTCCCTTTTTAGAGGCAATTGAGTACCTTAAAGAGCTTTTCCTGGTAGGTAGTGAGTATTTGATTAACGAAGAACTTGCTGCAAACAACAAGGTGTTGGCCGAAGGGGCACAAGGCTCTCTGCTCGATGTCGATTTTGGTTCGTACCCATTTGTAACCAGTTCCAATACCATGGTGGCAGGCGCTTGTAACGGCTTGGGAGTAGCTCCTTCAAAAATTGGCCAGGTAATGGGTGTGTTTAAAGCCTATTGTACACGTGTTGGCAGCGGCCCCTTCCCTACAGAACTCTTCGATGAAACCGGTGAGCAACTTCGCAACCAAGGTCACGAATTTGGTGCTACCACCGGCAGGCCACGTAGGTGTGGTTGGCTCGATTTACCTGCACTTAAATATGCCATTATGATTAACGGGGTAAACCAACTATTTATGATGAAGGCAGATGTGTTGGCTGGGTTTGATGTAATTAAAGTGTGCACTGGTTATGAATTGGAAGATGGAACAACAACAGAAAAACTTCCCTATGATTTAGTTAACCAGTCTGTAACACCTATCTATAAAGAATTGCGTGGTTGGACTGATACCATGCCTGCTTCTGCCAACTACAACGATGTGTCAGAGCCTTTAAAAAACTATGTAAAGTTTATCGAAGATGAGGTGGGTGTTCCAATCAAAATTGTTTCCATGGGCCCCGATCGGTCTGAAACAGTAATTAGGTAGTGTCCATTT
Source organism: Cyclobacteriaceae bacterium (assembly GCA_026994125.1). GTDB lineage: Bacteria > Bacteroidota > Bacteroidia > Cytophagales > Cyclobacteriaceae > JAKISE01. The sequence continues at coordinate 14,498 of JALWRJ010000372.1, forward strand.
TGTTATTACCTTGGTTTTCGGCCTCTATTTTAAGAAAATAAGTCTTGTTTTGGAATGAGTTCGTGCTTTCCAGTCAAGTTGATTGGTGATGATGTTGATAATTTTGTTTTCATCTTCTTTATAAACAGATACCAATCTTAGCTTTAGTGTTGAATACGTGTTTTAATTGCTTTCTTGGAGGATAACTGGATAATTTCATCCTTTACTATATCTTGGTCTTTCTGGTTTGGTAAATCAATTTCTACGATGCTGTTGTAAACCGTATTGGACTTGATTCGGGTAACAAATAGATTTTCTGCTTTTATCCTGCTTAACATAAGCTCAAAATCAAAATAGGTGCTGTCTTCTACAATAAAGGTGTTCTTTGCAAATATCAGTTGGGCAAGCCTATAACAATCGTGCATTTTGGTTTCGGAAATATTAACCATCTCAGGCAACATCAGTGTATCAACCCAGCAGGTGTGTATTTTGATGCCTCCTTTAGCTGTAAGAAAGTAAATGCCATAAATTGGTCGTAAGTTTTGTATTTACTACACCCTTTAGCATTCTTATATTGTTTAATCAAATAATTTAATAACCAGCGAGGTACTAAATCAATAATTTGTCTAAGCAATGGATTGTTTGTGGTTTTGTTTCGTCTGAAGAGTCCCATAATTTATCTTGTTGTCTTAAACTATTTTTTAGATATTTTAATTTTAGGATAGTTGTGGAATGAGAAAAATCCTACATGGAGAGATTTATTTGATGATTTTAAGGTGTGAGCAAGATGTTGTTGCCGGCACAGGGCCGGGAATAAAAAAGGGGCGTCTTTCGACCACCCCTTATCACCCAAAAAGTTGAAACTTTTTGGACCCTTAAATAGTTTAGTTTAACTCTCCTGAAAGGTCAGTTAATGTCCAGTTAGCAAATACTGTTAAATCGCTGGCACCGGTTGCATTGGCATCCGAAACAGCAACACCGGCAGCAGCAGTTGCATC